>CAIZQU010000028.1 GCA_903935205.1 uncultured cyanobacterium
AGCCCGGCCTTCCCCAGCCTTGAGGCGCTTGTAGTACTCCGCCATGAACAGGGCCGTCAGGTCGTCGTCCACCTTCCACAGGCTCAGCAGGGTGGAGCGGGCGCCGGCCACCACCAGGGCGCGCTGCAGGCCGTAGACGCCCTCACCGTTGCGCACACTGCCGCGGGCGGTTTCGCAGGCGGAAAGCGTTACCAGTTCGGTGCCTTGCAGATCCATGGCGGTGGCTTCTGCGGCGGTGAGGTAGGCGTCTTGATCTGCAGTGCCGGCAGAAGTGGTGGCGTTCTGGTTAGCACCCGCGAACACCAACCCGCTGCGTTGCAGCGGTTCAAACGACAGGGAGGGAGCTGGGGTGATGGTGCCAGCGGCTGGTTCGGTGGGGGATAGGAAAAAACCATGGGTGGCGATGTGCAGAATCCGCGGACCCTTCTGCTGCGCCACCAACGCCGCTGTGGCCGCCCGGCCGCTGATGGCGGCCTGGGGACGCAGCATGGGGGTCAGACCCTCCTCCTCGGCGGTGGTACCCGGCAACTGTTGCCATGGGCCCAGCTCTTGAAGGGTGACAGGAGCAGGCTTGGGGGCCTTGGTGGTGCCAGGAGGCCCGAAATCCGGATTGGTGATCAAGGTGGTGGCCGATCTGGCTTTGCCAGGCTGTTGCAAGCGCACCAGCTCACGGCCGGTGGTGAGCAGCCGCAGCTGCAGGCTCTCCCCAAGGGTGGGGCCAGCGGCTGCCGCCATGGGCAGGGCGGCAAAGGGCAGGCGGTTGAGTTCGCTGTCGGGGGACACAAACAGCTCCCTGACGCCGGCGAGTTCGGCCTGCAGGGGTTTGAGCAGCAGCTGGCTTACGGCGGCCAGGAGTTGGGGGGCTTCCGCCTGGCGGTTGGAATCGGCGCTGGCGGCCACCGCTGCGGCGACCGCGGCATCGATCGGTTCTGCTGCCCCGAGTGGAAGCGATCGGATCGAGCCATCAGGCCGCAGCAGAAGGGCTACGTAGCGGGGCGGGCCCCATTCACCCTGGCCCTTGGCGCCTTTGCTCCAGGGCCTGTACTTCTGAAACTCCAGCAGCAGTCCCTGGGGTGCAGTGCTTTTCAGGGCCGCTGCCACCTGGGAAGGGCTGACAGGATCGATGCGGAGGGCGGGGAAGAGGCGATAGAGCTGGGTTTCCAGTTGTTGCCGCTGCTCGCGCAGGGGCTGCCGCTGCGCAGGCGGTAGCGACACGGACGCCAGGAGGCGGTCGATCCCCGCCAGCTGTTCCGCCAGACGGCGGGTTTCGGGGCTGCTGCCCTTGAGCAAGGCCTGCCGCCGCTCGATCTCGGCCAGCAGACCCTGGCGGTTGATACGGGTTTCCAGCGCCAGGGGAGCGGCGGCGGGGCGTTGATCGAGCAGGGCAAAGGTGACGGCGGGAGCGTCAGGCTGCTGGTCGATCAGGCCGCCGCGCAGTTCACGGGGCTGCAGCGGCAGTTCACGCCGCAACCAGTTGGCCTGGGCGCGATTCAGGCGTTGCAGGAGAGGCTCGGCGGCGGGGGCTTTGGCCTGGGCGAGGTGCAGTAATGCCAGGTTGTTGAGGCTGCTGGCGGTGTCGGGGTGCTCCGGCCCCAGCACCTTCTCGCGGATCGCCAGGGAGCGCTTGTAGAGGGACTCGGCCTCCCCGTAGCGGCCCTGGCTGTCATACAGCGCCGCCAGGTTGTTGAGGCTGGTGGCGGTGGAGGGGTGCTCCGGCCCCTGGGCCTTCTCGAAGATGGCAATGGTGCGCTTGAAGAGGGGCTCGGCCT
>CAIZQU010000029.1 GCA_903935205.1 uncultured cyanobacterium
CTGCACACGTTTGATCGGGTGGTGGCCAACCCGTTGTGGAACCAGGACTGGTTCACCGATACCGACTACGACAGCGACGAACTGGGCCGCTTCCCATCTGGTGCCGGCTTCCCCGGCAAGAAATCGGCGGACTTGGGCTGGATCCAGCACATCGCCGCCAGCCTCAACGACCAAGGCCGCGGCGCTGTGGTGCTCGACACGGGAGCGGCCTCCCGCGGCTCCGGCAATGCGGGCACGAACAAGGAAAAAAGCGTACGCCAGTGGTTCGTGGAGCAGGACCTGATCGAGAGCGTGCTCTACCTGCCCGAAAATCTCTTCTACAACACCACCGCTCCGGGCATCGTGGTGTTTCTGCACAAGGCCAAGCCAGCGGAGCGGCAAGGCAAGCTGCTGCTGGTGAACGCCAGCCAGGTGTATGAAAAGGGCGATCCCAAGAACTTCATCCCAGCGGCCGGCATCACCCGCATCGCCGAGGCGTTGATCCACTGGCAGGAGCAGGAGAAGTTCAGCCGCGTGGTGGAGCACGAAAAGCTCACCGAGAACGACTTCAACATCTCCCCCAGCCGCTACATCCACACCAGCGACGCCGCCACCTACCGACCGATCGCCGAGATCGTCAAGGAGCTGGATGCAATCGAAGCCGAAGCCCGCGAAGCGGATCGGGCGCTGCGGGAGATCCTGGGGAGGTTGGGGGTATGAGCGAAGCCATACCAGCCGACTGGAAGCAGATTCCCCTTGAGGAATTCACCACACTTCAGCGTGGACATGACCTAACGAAGACACAATTCCGACCTGGGCAGGTTCCAGTAGCTGGATCAAATGGAATTATTGGCTATCACGATACAGCACTTGCCAAGGCTCCAGGTATCACTGTTGGCCGCAGCGGCTCAGTAGGCAAGATCACCATCTATAAAGAGGACTTCTGGCCGCACAACACATCTCTGTATGTTCGCGACTTTCATGGCAATGATCCAATCTTTGCCGGGTATCTGCTGAAATCATTGGACCTTGCACGATTCAAGACAGGTGCATCTGTTCCGACTCTCGACCGCAACAGCTTTAAGAGCCTCCCCGTCGTTATTCCTCCGCTCCGGGAACAACAAACCATTGCGGAAACCCTGTCAACAGTCGAGAGGGCAATTGAAGCGCAAGAGCGCATCATTCAGACCACTACGGAGCTGAAACAGGCGCTGATGCAGAAGCTGTTCAGCGAGGGGGTGCGGGGGGAGCCTCAGAAGATGACGGAGATTGGGTTGGTGCCGGAGAGTTGGGAGGTAGCGAGGCTCGAGTCTGTCGCCAAGTCATTCCAATATGGCACCTCAGTCAAGTGTGACTATGACGTTCAAGGGAAGCCTGATTTACGAATTCCGAATATTATTGGAGGCACAATCAAGATTAGCGATCTTAAGTTTGGCAATCCTAAGCCCAATGAAAACAAGAATCTCCGCCTTCAGCCTGGCGACTTACTTTTTGTGCGGACAAATGGTGTCAAAGAGAACGCAGGCAGGTGCTCCCTGTTCGAAGGCGAGATCGAAGACTGCTACTTCGCATCATATCTGATCCGGGTACGCCTTGATACTTACCGACTAAACCCATCATTTTTGAACGAATACAGTCGGATCGAGATTGGCACGTCTTTCCTAAGCGGGAGAGCAATAAGAACCGCTGACGGAAAGTTCAACATCAATACCGGAACGCTAAAGACGATGCTCGTTCCAGTTCCTGCGATTGAAGAGCAGGAGGAAATCGCACGAGTTCTTGCTTTGATCGATAGTAAATTGACCAAAGCAAGGACTAGACAATCTGAGCTTCAAGAACTCCTCCGTGCTCTTCTTCACGAACTGATGACCGCGAAGACGCGCATTCATAGCACTGTCTTCAAAGTCTAACCAGAACTTCTCAAGCCATGCCAACACACCCAGATGCAATCGGATACATTCGCGATCTTGGGCATTCCGAGAGAATTCCATGGTTTGAGATGGTTTGTGATTTAGCAGCATGCGGAATCACGAGACTCACTCCATCAGACCTTGAAGTTCTTGAGCGGCTTTTCACTAGAAGCGCAAGCTATCTACGCAGGCCTTTCATTCCTGCACCCACTTCTGCTTCTGCTGGAGTCTCTCCCACAGCCCCCACAATCGAACGACTCGAAGTGATAGGGCCATTTAGTGGATTCAAGCAGCTGGGTGATTCTCTAGCAGCTTCATTTCCCAAGCGAGCCACTATTATTTTTGGAACCAACGGAAGTGTGAAATCAAGCCTTTGCGAAGCTTTTCAGATCTTGGCATCGAATGATGCCCCCCGCAGGCCTCTCCATAATGTTAGACACGCTGGGGCCACAATGCCAGCTTTCAGCTACAAGTTCACTTCAGACGCTGCACAACAATTGTGGACGACATCTGATGGCTATGGAGCACGGTCAACATCCCTCAAGTATTTCGACACTAACATAGCAATCTATAATGTCAAGAACTCCGTTGAACCCGGAAGGATAATTGCACTAACGCCATTCAAACTTGATGTATTCGAGTCAGCACTAAGGCTTTGCAAAGATCTACGCACAGAGCTGGCGGCGAAGCAGCAAGCAAATGCAGATCGTCTCGCAAGCATAATGCAGACTATTCGCGCCATATTTGCCGGATATAGGGGATCAGTTCTGGCTGAACTGACGAGTCCGACGCTAACAGACATAGAAAAAGAGTTGAAGCTGGGTGAAAGCTATTCGGAAGAAAGTGGACTAGAGGGAAAGCTGAAGAATAAGGCAGAACTTGAAAAGGCGACTTCCGAGGAAGGTATTAAACTTCTAAAAGGTGAAGCTTCTGCACTCAAAGCACTCTACAAGGAAATCCATCCGATTCTCGAGGCATCTCAAAAGCTTATCGAGATCGACCCTGTTTCCCAATCGAGATTGCTGAAGACAAAAGAAGATGAACAGAAAGTGCTGGCCAAAGCATTGGTGCCGTCAGGTTCAACCCTGGACAAGTTGATGGCACTCATTCGTCCGGCCAACGAAATCTGCAGTCTTCATTCTCCTGAGACAGCAGGCTGCCCTCTCTGTAAACAAGACCTTCAAGATCGTGAGCTTGTACTTTTCAAGCAATACGCAACACTGCTGACCAACGAACTAGATACTACAATCATCGAGCTACGTGGGCTAATCAGCTTAGCGGAAAAAAATCACAAAGTGATCGCCGACTGCTTGCCAAGTAACTGGGCAAAGAACTCGATATTAGATATGGCGTTGATTGATGCGATTAAGAGTGCTGACAATGCAATCCAGTCACAGTTTATGCTCGGTGCTAAAATTGACCAGGCTTCCAAAGACTCGTCGTCTGCTCTTCGAGAACTCGCTGACGATCTTTTGAAACAACTGCAGGAGAAGGAGAAACTCATTGAGCAAGCCGGCAGAGACAGGGAAGTACTTCTGGAGCAGTTGAGCGAAATCTCCATCGAATGCCGAAGCTTGCTCTATGCCAAGCAGATTGCGGAAAACGCAGATCTTGTGAAAGAGGCACATCGGAGGGTAGTTGATGCATCCTTCTGGGATGAGGCCTTACCAGAATTTACCACAATGCTACGTAAGCTTACTGCTACGGCAAAACGCGCTCATAGGGAACTAGTCGTGGATGACTTTAAGAACCGCCTCAACGCTGAATATATCACGCTTGCAGAAAAAGATATGAGCGCATTCGGAGTTCAATTGAAGGATGTAGGTGGCGACGGAGCTGTAGCCGTTGATCATCACATTGCAGGAAAGCGGATTGAGGCAGTGTTGAGCGAGGGCGAGCAACGAATTCATGCCCTCGCCTTGTTTTTCGCAGAACTGGAAACTTGTACCCAGCAGGTCATTATAATATTCGACGATCCAATCTCAAGTTTTGACTACAATCACATAGCCAATTACTGCAATCGCCTGCGAGACTTCCTCCGGAATCATCCTAATCGGCAAATTATTGTGCTAACGCACAACTGGGAGTTCTTTGTTCAGTTTCAAACAACCATAAATGCTGCGCGCCCAGCTTTGAATCAACATATGGCCGTTTATGTCTTGGAGAGCTGCGTAGCTCTCGACGAATATGGCGAGGATGTTGAGGCGCTAAAATCCGAGATTAATGCGATTCTTAGCGTTACTGGTGAGCCGACTAAGGCTCAGAAAGAGGTTTTGGCCGGTAAGATGCGCCGCCTAATCGAATCCGTCGTGAACACTCACGTGTTTAATAAGCAGCGTCATCAGTTTAAGCAGAAGAGCCAACAGGTATCGGCATTTGATGACTTTACAAGAGTGGTGCCGCTCCTGCCAGCTGAGGCTCAGTCACTAAGAGATCTTTTCGCCAAACTCAGCATCACTGAGCACGATGATCCTAGAAATGCCTACGTGAATACAGACAAGGCGATGTTTCAGACCCGTTACAATGCGATCAAGCTAATTGAGGCAGCAATTGTAGGGAGGAAGTGATATAGCCATGCTCAGTGCCCAACCCCAAGATCTATTGAATCAGTGTCAATGATGGCCGAGTCTCCACTCCCATCTCCCGACTACGCCACCTGGCTGGCCTCCCTCAAAGCCCGCATCCAATCCGCCCGGATCTCCGCCGCCCGCGCCGCCAACCGTGAACTGATCCTGCTCTACTGGGACCTCGGCCGCGGCATCGTCGAGAAGCAGCAGACCCTCGGCTGGGGCAAGTCGGTCGTGGAGCGGTTGTCCGCCGATCTGCAGGTGGAGTTCCCAGGCGTCAGGGGCTTCTCCGCCAACAACCTCTGGCTGATGCGCCAGTTTTATACGGAATACAGCGCCTCTGAGGTTTTGGTTGCGGCCCCTCCTGAGGCTGGCCTGCTTGAAGCTTCAGATCTTGAACAGCCTGTTCAAGAACCTTCGGCACGCGATCTGCGCCATTCAGGAACCGGCCTGGCAGCCAACCCAAATCTTGAACAGCTTGTTCAAGACATCCTCACGCCGGTGCCCTGGGGGCATCATGTGGAGATTCTCAAGAAAGTGAAGGCCGCACCCGAGCGGCTCTACTACCTGCGCGCCACCGCCCAGTTCGGCTGGACCCGCGCCGTGCTGCTCAATCAGATCAAGGCCCAAGCCTATGCCCGCAGCCTGGCCGAAGGCAAATCCCACAACTTCCCCCTCGCCCTGCCGCAGCACCTGGCTGAGCAGGCCGAGGAAACGCTCAAGAGCGCCTACAACCTCGAATTTCTCGGCATCGGCCAGGCCGTCCGAGAGCGCGAGCTGGAGGACGCCCTGATTAACAGGCTTCGGGATTTCATCCTAGAGCTGGGCTACGGCTTCTGCTTCATCGGCCGCCAGCATCGGCTGCTGCTGGGGCAGAAGGAGTACTTCATTGATCTGCTCTTCTACCACCGCTTCCTCAAGTGCCTGGTGGCGATCGAACTGAAGATCGGTACCTTCGAGCCCGAATACGCCGGCAAGATGGACTTCTACCTCAACCTGCTCAACGAACGGGAACGCGCTCCAGACGACAACCCCTCGATCGGCATCATCCTCTGCGCCGAGAAGGACGATCTGGAAGTAGAGTTCGCCCTCAAGAGCAAGACCAACCCGATCGGAGTGGCGGAATACCAGCTGAACGCCAGCCTTCCCAAAGAATTGCAGGGTAAGCTACCTAGCGCCGAGGAACTCGGGCAAGCCATCGGCCTGCCGACCAAAGCGTCAGCCAAGCGCCGGATGGATCCGTAGATGCCCACCCCCGGCGAGCACAAAACCGTTCAGTCCCGCATCCTGGCCTATGCCGAGGCGATCGGCTGGACAGTGGTGCCCCGGGCTGAGGCCGAACAACGCCGCGGATTCGCTCCCGCCAGTTCGCCCGCCGATCCCGCCACCAGCATCTCCCTCTACTTCGCCGCCCTGCTGGAAGCCCAGGTTCGCGCCTTCAATCCCCGCTACAACGACGAACCCGGCGCCCTGCTGCGCCGGCTGCAGCAGCTGCCGGCCACCATCCACGGCAACCGCGATTTTGTGGAGCTGCTGCGCAACCGCGGCACCTATGTGGACCAGGCCGAGCAGCGCGAACGCGACCTGATCCTGATCGACTACGACGACGCCTCCCGGCCAGCGGAGGCGCGCCGCAACGTCTACGAAATCACCGAAGAGTGGGCCTTCCACAACGACCACTACGGCACCCGCGAAGACGTGGTGTTTCTGATCAATGGCATCCCGGTGCTGGTGATCGAATGCAAGAACGCCGAGAAACAGGAGGCCATCGCCCTCGGTGTGGATCAGATCCGCCGCTACCACCAGGAAACACCAGAGCTGTTCATCAGCCAGCAGCTGTTCACATCCACCGATGCGATCGGCTTTGCCTATGGCGTCAGCTGGAACACCGTGCGGCGCAATCTCTTCTCCTGGAAGCACGAGCAGATCGGCCAACTGGAAGCCAAGATCCAGAGCTTCTGCGCCATCCCCCAGCTGCTCGCTTTCCTGCAGCACTACATCGTCTTCGCCGAGAAAGACGAGGAGCTGAACAAGTACATCCTGCGTCAGCATCAGACCGCCGCTGTGGAGGCCGTGCTCGAACGCGCCCTCTGCCCCACACGAACGCGCGGGCTGATCTGGCACACCCAGGGCAGCGGCAAGACCTACACGATGATCAAGGCCGCCGAGCTGCTGTTCCGCCTGCCGGCGGCCGATAAGCCCACCGTGCTGCTGATGATCGACCGCAACGAGCTGGAAGATCAGATGCTCAAGAATCTCTCTGCCCTCGGCCTGGGCAATGTGGAGCACGCCAGCAGCATCGCCCGCCTCAACCAGCTGCTCGCCTCCGATTACCGCGGCATCATCGTGACGATGATCCACAAGTTCCGCGACATGCCCGCGGATCTCAACACCCGCCCGAACATCTATGTGCTGATCGATGAGGCGCACCGCACCACCGGCGGCGATCTCGGCACCTATCTGATGGCCGGCCTGCCCATGGCCACCTTCATCGGCTTCAGCGGCACCCCCGTGGATCTCACCGCCTACGGCAAAGGCACCTTCAAGACCTTCGGCAAGGATGACCCCAAGGGCTACCTGCACAAATACTCGATCTCCGAAAGCATCGCCGACGGCACCACCCTGCCCCTCTACTACCAGCTCGCCCCCAATGCTCTGCTGGTGCCCCACGAGACGCTCGATGCCGAATTCCTCTCGCTTGCCGAAGCCGAAGGCTTGGCCGACATCGAGGAGCTCAACAAGATCCTGGAGCGGGCCGTCAACCTCAAGAACTTCCTCAAGGGTCAGCCGAGGATCGAGCAGGTCGCCCGCTTTGTGGTGGAGCACTACCTCAGCAACGTCGAACCGCTGGGCTACAAGGCCTTCCTGGTGGCGGTGGACCGCGAGGCCTGCGCCCTCTACAAGCAGGCTCTCGATGCGATCTTCAACGAACGCGGCCTGCCCACCGACTATGCCCAGGTGGTGTTCACCGGCAACAACAACGATTCCGCCCTGCTCAAGCAATACCACCTGGATGCCAAGCAGGAGCGCCAGATCCGCAAGAGCTTCGGCAAGCTCGATCAACACCCCAAGATTCTGATCGTCACCGAAAAGCTGCTCACCGGCTTCGATGCGCCGGTGCTGTATGCGATGTATCTCGATAAGCCCCTGCGCGATCACACCCTGCTGCAGGCGATCGCCCGGGTGAACCGCCCCTATGAGAACGAAGCGCTGGAGATGGTGAAGCCCCACGGCTTCGTGCTCGATTTCGTCGGCCTGTTCGACAAGCTCGAAAAAGCCCTGCGCTTCGACAGCGACGAGGTGAACGCCATCGTCAAGGATATCAAGCTGCTCAAGACACTGTTTCAGAACAAGATGCAGCAACGGGCGCCGGCCTATCTGCGGCTGATCCAGCACAACTTCAATGACAAGGACGTTGACAACCTGATCGAGCACTTCCGTGATCCGGAACGGCGCAAAGCGTTCTTCAAGGAGGTCAAGGAGATCGAGATGCTCTACGAGATCATCTCGCCTGATGCCTTCCTGCGCCCCTTCATCGACGACTACACCAGCCTCTGCGCCATCTATGCCGTGGTGGCCAAGGCCTATGCCCGCACGGTCTCCGTCGACCGAGAATTTCAGCGCAAGACCAGCGCCCTGGTGCAGCAGCACATCAGCACCCTCGGCATTGAGGCTCCAGGCGAGATCGTCGCCATCGACAGCGACACGATCGACTGGCTCAAGGCCCGCAAACAGGGCCCTGGCCTGCGGGTGGTGAACCTGGTCAAGAGCATCGAAAAAGCCGCCCAGGACAACAGCGGCGATCCCTATCTGATCGCCATGGCCGAACGCGCCCGGATGGTGCAAGAGACGTTCGAACAACGCCAGAGCAGCACCAGCGAAGCGTTGGAGCAGCTGCTGGCCGAACTGGAGCAGAACGAAGCCCGAAAGAAGCAGCAGGCCGAACAGGGCTTCGACAGCCTCACCTTCTTCGTCTATCAGTCCCTGCTGGACGCCCAGGTGCCCGACCCGCAGACCGTCAGCACCCAGATCCGCACCGCCTTCAGTGCTCACCCCAACTGGCGCACCAGCGAAGCCGCCCTGCGCGAACTGCGCCAAGAGGTCACCTTCGCCCTCGTGGCCGCCTGCGATCAGCTGGAACAGGTGACGCCCCTGGTGGACGCCCTCTTCTCCACCCTGGCCAAGGGCGAGCGGCTGGGATGAGCCTCAGCGCCAAACAAGCCTTCAAACAGCGCGTGCGCCACTGGGCCCAGCAACTGGAGGTGCCGATCACCTGGCTTGCCGTGCGCCCCATGCGTCACAAGTGGGCCTCCTGCTCCACCGGCGGCCAGTTGCACTTCAGCACCGATCTCCTGCCCCTCGATCAGCAGCTCTGGGATGTCGTGATCGTGCATGAACTCCTGCATCTCAGCGTGCCCAACCACGGCAAGCTCTGGAAAGCCCTGATGCGCGCCCATCTCGGCGATTGGGAGGCCTCAGCCGAGCGTCTGCAGCAGGCCGCCAGCCGCTGCTCGGGCAGCCTTCACCCCTGCCGCTGATAGAGCACCACCCCCACCCGTTGGATGTGATCCAGCAGGGCGGGATGGCGCAGGCTGGAGAAGGCCGAGAGATCGATCACCCAGGGGAGCAGCAGATCATCGAGATCGGCGTCGATCCGGGCCAGGGTGGCGTTGTTGAGGTCAGAGCCGATCAGGGTGAGATCGATATCGGAGGCGACGCGTTGGCGGCCCAGGGCGCGGGAGCCGTAGAGCACGGCGCGCTCCACCTGCGGGTGGCTGGCCAGCACAGCCTGGATCGCCGCGATCGCCGCGGCGGGCAATCCCGTGGCACCGAGGGTGGCGGGTGGCGGGGTGATCGTCATCGCGGGTCAGCTTGCAGGGCCAGGAAGCTCTGGTGCAGGGCCCGAAAAGCGGGGGTGAACGCCTCGATCACATCGGCCGCGATCGCCTGCGCCTGCTCCAGGTTGTAGGTGTGCGACGACAGATTGCGGGCTCTGATCATCGCCATCCAGATCTCTCCCTCCGTGATCAAACCGTTCTGGTAGGCAAGGCGCGTGGCGTCACGGGAACCGGTGATCGCTTCGATGCCCTGATGTTGCAGATAGTCCTTGAGCAGCTTCCAGGCCAGCTCGTGGGTGAACTCGAAACCCTGGATCAGCCCCTGCTGCTCCAACTCGGAGAGCTGGCGCTGGCCCGCGAGGGCCACACCACGCTCAAGCATCTGTAGGGCGCGGCTGTAGTTGTCGAAACGCTGCTGCCAGCGGCTGTCAACCTCCTTCATCGCCTCAGGATAGGTGGTGTGTTGCCCAACCCCCCAACCGAGCAGCTCTGGAGTGGGCACACCCGCCGCGGGCTGCAGGCACAGGCCTTGCGCTGGTGTAGCCGGAGGCACACGCAGGGCTGGCTGAAACCACACCGACCACCGAGGGCATGGCACAAGGGTGGTTGCAGTTGTGTTTTTACCCATGGCGCTGCAACTCGGCGATACCGTTCCCGATTTCACCCAGGACTCCCAGCTGGGCCCCATCAATCTCTACGACTTCGGCGCTGACGGCTGGGTGGTGTTCTGCACCCACCCCGCCGACTACACCCCGGTCTGCACCACCGAACTGGGTGAAGTGGCACGCCTGCGCGCTGAATGGGACAAGCGCAACGTCAAGACCATCGCCCTGAGCGTGGATTCCGGCCAAAGCCACAAGGGCTGGATCGGCGACATCAACGAAACCCAGAACACCACGGTGGATTTTCCGATCCTCGCCGACGCTGATAAAAGGTGAGCGATCTCTACGGGATGATCCACCCCAACGCCCTCAACACCCTGACGGTGCGTTCGGTGTTCATCATCGACCCCAATAAGAAGCTGCAGCTCCAGATCACCTTTCCCGCCAGCACCGGCCGCAACTTCGAGGAGATCCTGCGCCTGATCGACTCGCTGCAGCTCACCGAATATCACTCCGTGGCGACGCCGCTGAACTGGAAGGACGGCGATGAAAGGGTGGCAGCGTGCGAGCAGCTCGTCAGTCGTCCCCTTCCTTCACCCCGCCCCGATTCCGATCGATCAGCCGCTCCACCGCAATCTTGAGCAACAGGGACACCACCGCAACCCCGGCCAGGATCAAGGCGGCGCCAAAGGCCTGTTCACTGTTGTATTGCTTGTAGGCATCCTCCACGAACAAGGGCAGGGTCTGGGTCTGGCCACGGATGTTGCCGCTCACGACCGACACAGCACCGAATTCGCCGAGGGCCCTCGCCGTCGTGAGGATCAGGCCATAGAGCGCCGCCCAGCGCACCGAAGGCAGGGTCACCTTCCAGAACACCTGCCAGTCGCTGGCCCCCAAGGTGCGGGCCGCCTCCTCCTGATCCCAGCCCTCCTCCTCGAGCAGGGGAATCACCTCCCTCGCCATGAACGGAAAAGTGACGATGATCGTGGCCAGCACGATACCGGGCACCGAAAAAAGCACCTTCCATCCCGTCGATTCCAGCAGGGGAGCCAACAAACCATTGCTGGGGCTGTAAAGGAGCACCAGCATCAGGCCCACCACCACCGGCGAGATCGAGAACGGCAGATCGATCAGGCTCAGCAGTAGCGCCTTGCCCCGGAAGCGACGCCGGGCGATGGCCGTTGCCGCCGCCAGCCCAAAGGTGGCATTGAACGGCACGGCGATGGCGGTGGCGATCAGGGTCAGCCGCAGGGCGGACAGCAACTCCGCCGAGCGCAGGTTCTCCAGGAACACCCCGATCCCCTTGGCGAAGGCCTGCACCACCACCGCCAGGGCAGGCATCAGGATCACCACCCCCACATAGAGGCAGGCCAAGGCAGGAATCAGGGCAGCCAGCCAGGGCCCGTGGTCCCGGGTGACGCCACTGCGGCGACCAGCGGACTGGGGGGTGGGGGGCATCGGGTTGGAGGGGGCCATGGACGAGGGCTGGGCAGGATCGGGTTGGTCCTTGGGCTTGGTGGTCTTGCGGCGAGAGCAGGATCAGGAGGCCCTGCCCTGGTAGCGCTGGCCCCAGACCTGCAGGGCATTGATCACCACCAGGCTGATGAGCGAGAACAACAACATCACAGCCCCAACCACGGTGGCGGCGGCGATGTCGTATTCCTCGAGGTACTGGACGATCAGGGTGGGGGTGATCAGATCACGGAACGGCATGTTGCTGGAGATCATCACCACCGAGCCGTATTCGCCGACCGCCCGACTGAAGCCCTGGGCCACCCCCGCCAGGATCGCCGGCATCAGCTGGGGCAGGACCACCCGCAGGAAGGTCTGGGTGGAATTGGCTCCCAGGCACCAGGACGCCTCCTCCTGTTCTCTCTCCAGCGACCGCAGCACCGGCTCCACCATGCGCACCACGAACGGCAGTGAGATGAACAGCATCGCCACCGCCACCCCGAGGGAGGTGAAGGACACCTTCAATCCCGTGGCCTTGAGGATCGGCGCCCCCAGCCAGCCCTCAGGGCTATAGACATACGACAGGGCCAGGCCCGCCACGGCCGTGGGCAGGGCGAAGGGGAGGTCGATCAGGGCATCCAGCAGCCGCTGGCCGGGGAAGCGGCTGCGGATCAGAGCCCAGGCGATCAGCAGCCCGAAGACCCCGTTCAGCAGGCTGGCGGCGGCGGCCAGACCAAAGCTCACCGCATAGCTGCTCAAGGCCACCGGACTGGTGGCCGCCTCCCAGAAGCCCCGGGGTCCCACACCAGCGGCCCTGATCAGCAGGCCGGCCAGGGGAAGCAACAGCACCAGGCCCAGATAGGTCCAGGTGATCGTCCAGGGCCAGGAGAGCCGCCGATCGAAGGGCCAGGCGAGGCGCCCCCGGGAGGGCGATACGGAGGTCATGGCGGCGGCGACGGACCGACGAATGCTGAGACCGTACTCCCGCAGACCGCGAGTCGTCCGGTTTCTCGACGTGTTTATAGTTGTTTATGGGTTTTGGCTGTCAGCCCCGGCCTTCCAGGCCAGCGGCTCTGGCTGCCCGCAGGCCTCGGGGACGCTCCAGCTCCCCAGCAGCGCCGGCCCTGCTTGGTGGAAGCGGCAGCAGCTGCGGCCCTCGCCGCCTCGAAACCACCGCCACCAGAAGCGAGAGCCCCACAGCCAGCCCTCCGCCCCGGGCCTCCTCCCAGAATGTCCGCGGGCGATCCACCGATCGCTCCACCTACCGCACCGCCTCCATGGGTATCCGCGTCGCCAACGTGAGCAAGCGCTTCGGCGATTTCCACGCCGTCGACAACGTCAGCGTCGACGTTGACAGCGGCTCTCTGGTGGCCCTGCTCGGCCCCTCGGGCTCGGGCAAGAGCACCCTGCTGCGGCTGATCGCCGGCCTGGAGCAGGCCGATTCCGGCCGGATCTGGATCACCGGCGAGGAAGCCACCGACCGCTCCGTGCAGGACCGGCAGGTGGGCTTCGTGTTCCAGCACTTCGCCCTGTTCAAGCACCGCACCGTGCGCCAGAACGTGGCCTTCGGCCTGGAGCTGCGGCGCTGGAAGAAGGAAGCCATCCGTCGGCGCGTCGATGAACTGCTCGATCTGGTGCAGCTGCGGGGTTTCGGCGCCCGCTTCCCCTCCCAGCTCTCCGGCGGCCAGCGCCAGCGGGTGGCCCTGGCGCGGGCCCTGGCGGTGCAGCCCAGGGTGTTGCTGCTCGATGAACCGTTCAGCGCCCTCGATGCCAAGGTGCGCAAGGAGCTGCGGGCCTGGCTGCGCAACCTCCACGACGAGATGCACGTCACCACCGTGATCGTGACCCACGACCAGGAGGAGGCGATGGAGGTGGCCGATCGGATCGTGGTGATGAACGAGGGCCGGATCGAACAGATCGGAACCCCGGCCGAGATCTACGACCATCCCGCCACCCCCTTCGTCATGGGCTTCGTGGGGGCGGTCAACGTGCTTCCAGGGGGGACGCTGCCGCGATCCAGCATCACCGCGACCCAGGCCGTGGCGTCGGAGAGCCCCCTGTTCATCCGTCCCCACGATATCGAAATATTCCGCGACAGCCAAGAGGACACCGTGCCTGCCGAGCTGCGGCGCCTCAGCCACCTCGGCCGCGATGTTCAGGCGGAACTGATGCTGGCCGACGGCCAGGTGATCACCGCCCAGATCGCCCGGGAACGGCTCAATCCGGGCAGCTTCCAGGTGGGGGACCGGCTGCATGTGCGCAGCCGCGAAAGCCGCACCTTCCTGCCGGACTACAGCATCTGAACCGGCGGCCGCTGCAGGCCGCAGCGAAGAGCTGACGGGATCTGGTGACTCCCAGGCTGACGCCTGGCGCTTCCGGTTGCGCAGGGATGGCTGGAGGAGCCGGGAGCTGGACGTGGCGACGCTGCGCTGGCTTCCGGAGGATCACGGCAGAGGTTCGGACCGCAGCGGAGCGGGCCTTGCGGGCGCATGGCAACGAATGGCGGCAGCCTCCTGCATGGCTGGGAGAGCAACGCTGAACTCGCGCAACACCACGGGCGCAGGGGGACTGGCCCTGGGAACCCGGGTTGAGAGGCGCCTGCGCTCCAACAGGGTGATCACAACCTCGTTGGCGAAGATGGCGGGTGGGTTGCTGCGACGTTGGAACAGCGGCAGTGGCCGGCGACCCTGCCGGTGCGATGTGGAATCGATCGCGCAGGTTCGTGTCCGCAATCAAGCCCAAGGGTTCCCGCGGAACGGGCGAGAATGCCAGCATTTCGTCTCCTACGGCCTCCATCACCAGGGCTTGGAGGGCTTTGTCGAAGCGGCGACACCGTCCGGAGCAGTTGGGGAAGATTCGGCCCGGCCGGTGGCCGTTTTTCGCCACAGCCTTGGGGCCGGGGGTGAGGAGGGTGCGGCTGCGGTGATCCACCCGGGTGACGCGCAACCGCTGGCGTTAGCTCAAACCTGCGGGAGGATAGTGATGAGAGACGGCAATCACTAGGTGGTCACTCCTCAATCAGATCGCTGCATGTGACGAGGCAATCCATTTAGCAAGCGGACAGCAGATGCTGGTTAACGCAGATGCTGGTTAACAACGAGGAAAAGCTGACGTACAACAGCGCAGGTCACAAGGTCACGTGAGCAGGTGTGGTGGCATCAGCGGTAGCCGGATCTTGGCTTGAATCAGGCAGCAACCCATAGGATTTAGGCCATTTTCTACTGGGCAGAAGGAAGGAACCAAAGATGATGTCGTAAAAGGGAAAGATGGCCGCAAAGTTCTTGTTAGCAAGACGAGGATGCTGATTGGTGTGATGCCAGTGATGGAAGGCGGGTGAGGCGATCAACTTTTCCAGAAAACCGAGCCGGAGATTGAGATTGGCATGAATTACAAAGCTCCAGAAGTTTCCAAATATCATGTAAATAAATGGAGTCGGGTCAGCCGAAACTGCAGTTGGTTGAGCCAAACCCAATAAGTAGAGGGGTACGAGGCCACAGAAACGCGTAAAGACCATGTCGAATGGATGGGCTCTTGAATTAACCAACCAGTCCATTTCAGTGGCACTATGGTGCACAGAGTGGAAGGACCAGAGCACAGGCCATTGATGGCTCCAGCGATGCCCCCAATAAGATCCGAAGTCTCCAACCAGCAACGCCAGAATTAAACGATTGCCCACCGAGAGATCAGCAGTCCATTGAAAGAGACTGCTGGGGACGTAACGATGAATCAAAGAAGCAAGCAAAGAAAGGGGAATGACCAAAAGAAGCTTCGGCAGAACACCGTTTACAAAGTATAACAGACAATCGATTCCGTAATCTTTACGGATGACCCTTTGCTGATGGCGTGGGAAGAGCCTCTCCAACGGCAAGAAGATCAAGAAAAGCAGAACAAACCATGCCGAGAGTCTCAGCAGAGTCTGGAAGGTGGTCACGAGCTGTTCTGACATTGATGGTCAATACCAGGAAAAAACAAAGAAAGGCACAGTCATATCTGGCCTAATATGACAAAACTATAAATCGACAGAGGCGCAGGCGCGAGGCCATTGTGCAATAAACGACAGAACGGTCGTATTTTGGCAAGAAGGTTCTCCAGCGCCTAACAAGCACAGGCCTCCAAGAGCAGCACGAGGATCGCGATTTGCGAAAAACGAATTGCAACACGAAAGTTGCGAAGTGATTGCCGGTGGCTGAGTGGGACGAGTGATAGCTTGCCGTGGACATATTTCGAGAGGCATTGCAATGATCACGAATTTGTCAAACAATATTCAACCCTGCAGCACTAGAGCCCCATTTCTCAGCCTTCCACAGTCAGTCAGGACCGGTTGTGTATGTTCTTTTGCTCAGGTCGTGAGTGAAATAGTTAGTCTCAGTCAATGCAGGCTGTCAACAGATGACTCAGAACCAGATAATTTATCCGCGACTGTAGACCTTGGTTCCATAAAAGTGTTTGCCACCCATGGAACAGCTATGGATATGCATACAGCGCCACGTGGCAAGTCTTGTTTTATCTTCCCGCTGCAAACGATGGCTGTCATTCACGTGGACAGGGACGAGTATACGCTGCTCCAAGAACAAAACATGATCTACCTGCCGCCGATTCCCTGGAAGATCACAGTTCGATCTTCAGTTCTATCGGCGTTGGTGATATCTGTTGACACAAGAACAATCCAGGCACAAATGACATCGAGCTTTGGCTCCAAACCCTATGAAGAGGCCATCAAGCAGGAACTTGAGAGGCCCCTCTTGCTCTCTAGGCAAACTGAGTTCGGCACCTCCTTTATAGATTCTGTTCAAGCAAGTCTGAGATTTATAGAGTCGATTCTGATGCAGGCTAATAGTGCAATGCCGCGATTAGAAGTGGGTGAACTACTGCTACGTCAGCTCATTTTTCTGTGGAACGATCAGTTGCAAGGCAAAATGCAGGAGGGATCATGCACTCTTGACCTCAACCAACTTGTTGACTGGATACGCCAACATTGTTGCGAGCCCATTTGCCTTGCTGATCTGGAAGCCTTATCCGGCTATACAAGCCGGAATCTCCAAAGAGCTTTTCGTAAAAGATTTGGTTGTGGCCCCATGCAATATCTGCGTCGTGAGCGGCTTAATATTGCCTGTCACAAGCTGGAGACATCGCCGCCAGGCACTCGCATCATGGCGATTGCTGACGCTTGTGGATATAAGAGTTTGTCAGCATTCAGCCGGGATTTCAAAGATGCATACAAAGTTACACCCAAAAACAAGTTAGGTTGCCTGTGGCATTCTGTCCGTGAGGGAGAGGGGAAAGTGTCCGGTGGACAATCCAGCTAAATAAAAAGTTGATCTGATCACAGTCAAAGCCGATCAGATCAACGGTGTAAAAAAGCTGATTCGGATTTAGAGCCTACACAAGGCGCATCGAATCACGAGTGACGAAAAACAGCCGCTCGCTGACCGACTGAGGCTTGGATCCGCCGGCGCAGCTTGCTACTCCAGCCATAGGCTGCCGCCAAGCCGATCATGGGCAGCGGGCCTGGTGCAGGTGGCACAGGCACAGAATTCTTCGTCAGGCTCACACCATCGAGCAGCAGGTAGGGGGGAAGACCATTGGTACCGAAGGCCAGGAAACTGAGGATCTGGCTGGTGGAGGTGGCTGTGAATTCGTTGGTGGCGGTGTACCAGCCTCTGAAGCCATGGGAAGGAAGCAACACATCCGGCGTAGAAAATCCTTCTGAACCGAAGGAAACTTCCCAATGCTGATGCGTGTCACCATTGACATTGGCCTCCTGAGCGTGAGCATAATTGAAAGAAAGTGTGTATGTTGAACCAACCTCCAGATCTGAAATGGTCTGCTCAAGAGGAGAACGATAATCAAATCCATCTGAGGCAATGAACCAGCCACCATTTGGGCTTGCGGTGAAACCATTGCCATTTTGATAGCCTGGGGTCACTCCCCAGAAGCCAGGATAATAATAGTTCGTTGATTGCAAGTAGGGCACACTTGTAATGACGTTAAATCCCCAGCTGCCAGCAGGGATATTATGGTTATTGATCCAGTCGGCAAGTGTAGTTACATTGACCTGTGGATTCGGGGTGCCCGTCCATTGGACGAAACCTTGGCCCCCATTCACCTCAAATCCACCATTCTTAACCAGATTGTCTGCTGCCTGAGCGGAAGCTCCAAGGCTGGCAAGAGCCATCAGGCTTCCTGTTGTGAAAACCGAAACCAAGGCTGGTTTAAGTTGACGCATGGTGATTAGAACTTCACGGAACAAGAAAGTTGCTAGGCGTACAGGGGATGAAACGCACTCGCCAGTTGAGTTTACAGATGAATAGCTTCGCGCTTGAAGAAATTCTGAAATAGCGCCGTTTGTTGTCGTTTTTTTTTGTTGGGAGTGCCAGGCACATATGAAACCACAAATTGCACGCGCCCTGGAAAACAGACAATCAAGACGCTTCCATCAGCAGTGGATGCCGCCATCGTGATGCGATGAGCCCGTTAGTTACAGCCACAGGACTGGCTACTCAGGTCTTTGCCAAAACCGACAGGCTTTGTCGTTTTCCACCAAGCCTTGCGATGCTGAAGTGATGTAAATTTCTCCCTTAAAACCGTTCCTTCTATGAAGGTGACGTTCTCCGTTTCATCTCCGATTCGATGACGATCCCAGTTTTGCGCAGCAAAGAGATTCATTCTGTTGTCAGCTCAAGTTTCAGACAGCTCGGCAGCTCCCTGAAAAAAGCTGCCGTTGCCGCTTCGGTTCTGCCTTCTCTGGCTGTTGTCGCGCTGTCCGCACCGGCCCATGCCAACTTGATCACCAACGGTGGTTTTGTGCCGAATACATCCATGATGGGAAGTGCCAAATCAGCCTACATAGGAAATTCCAACAACACGATTTTGCCCAGTTGGACAACGACTGCGAACAATACCTTTGGTAATCCCAATTTCTGGGCTAGTGTTGTTGCTGATGGAATAACCGTCTCAACCATTTTGGATGAGGCTGGACGTGGAACCTCAGTCGGCTTTCCCCAAGGCAATGGAACAGGCCTCAACACCCTTTATAGCTCAACCGTAAATAGTGTTGACAATTCCGGGTGGTTTTTGGTGGTCGATGGAGACGTGCGTTTCAACAACACTCTTTCGCAGACCATCACTGGTCTTGTACCCGGCAATACCTACGAGCTTTCCTTCTATCAAGCAGCAGGTCAGTATGCGCCATATCCTGATCAGGCCATCACAGCATTCTGGGACGTTACTTTTGGCTCCTCGACCTTTCAGTCAGACACCATCGCTGTCGCTTCCGGTGCACCTGTAAGCGGTTGGCAAAAACAATCAACCACCTTCACAGCTACCAACACTTCACAGCTGCTCAGCTTCTTGTCACAGGGCACGCCAACTGGTGGTCCTCCCTTCATTCTCCTTTCAGCGTTGTCCCTAGAACCTTCTCCGGCGCAACCTTCTTCCGTTCCTGGCCCTCTGCCTTTGGCGGGTGCGGTGGCTGCCTTTGGAGCCTCCAGGAAGTTGCGCCGCCTGATCAAACTCAGCTGAGTACCCACCCTGGTGTTTCCCAATCAGCCGCTCAGCTCAGACGTGGGCGGCTGATTCTTTCCTGAGCCACAGTGCGGACCTGTTCCCTGCCGTCCGTGGTGACGCTGAACCCCAGGGCCCGTGGAACCCGTCAAAGACCTGCGGCAACAGCGGCGGTGTCCTGAACGGAATCGACCTTGGCGAAACGCATCACCTGCCCGGCAAGAGGCGAGCCAACCAGGGCCCATTAGAAGTCTGTCCCAGTCGCTCTCGACGGCTGCCGCCATCTGCGCTGCTTTGCGCGGGAACCGCCTTTCATCGCGTTGGCCTCGCCACTCCAGAACCCTTCTGCTGCAACCGATCTGATCAGC
>CAIZQU010000030.1 GCA_903935205.1 uncultured cyanobacterium
CTGGTTGAGCAGCTCAAGGAGAATCTGTATCTACAGTTCTTCATCGGCCTGGAAGCATTTCAGTACTCGGCTCCGTTTGACCCATCAATGATGGTGTACTTCCGGAAGCGGCTGCCGGAATCGGTGCTGAATGACTGCAATGAACGAATCTTGCGTCACGGTATTAGCATGATTCGCTCTTCTGCAGCCGATGAGCATGACGACGACGACAGTACTGATGGGGGTGGCAGCAGCAGCGCAGTCGAGCAGAAGACTGGATTCAAAACGACACGGCCAAATCAGGGGTCACTGCTGATTGATGCGACATGTGTTCCGGCAGATATTCGTCATCCAACGGATCTCTCACTGCTCAATGAAGGCCGAGAGCTGACCGAGACTCTGATCGACGCTATGCATTCGCAGATCAGGGCGCCCTTTGGCCATAAGCCACGCACGCATCGAAAGAAAGCAAGGCAGCAGTTCCTCGCCGTGGCCAAGAAGAAACGCCCTCGGATTCTCAAGATCCGCAAAGCGATCAAGCAGCAGCTCGGCCATCTCAAGCGCAATCTTGCCAGCATCGATGCCCTGACCGCCTGCAGCGCAAGCCTTCTGGCAGCTGGTTGATATGCCTATTAGAAGTTGTTGGTTGTCAGTGAGCTGGTACGGCAGCAGAGTATTCTTTATCACTCAGACACCTGCAGCATCCCCGCTCGTATCGTCAGCCTCCACCAAGCACACATCAGGCCAATTGTTCGCGGCAAAGCGAGGTGCAATGTTGAGTTCGGCGCCAAGATCTCACTCTCTGTCACCGGTGATGGATTCGCGTTCCTGGATCGACTGAGCTTTGACCCGTACAACGAGGGAGAAGACTTGAAAGCCCAAGCCCAAGCCTATCGTCGTCGATACGGCTGCTATCCGGAGGTGATCTGTGCTGATCAGATCTACCGCACAAGATCCAATCGCGCATTCTGTCAGCGTCACGGTATTCGACTGAGTGGACCTCGTCTTGGCCGCCCGAAGAATGATCCGGAGTTGGTGGCAGCCGAGAAGCGTCAGTTCGTCGATGACCAAAGGCAGCGCAATGCTATTGAAGGCAAGATCGGTCAAGGCAAGCGTCGCTACGGATTGGGATTGATCCGAGAGAAAATGTCGGCGACGCAGGGTTCATCCATCGCGATGAATGTCCTGGTCATGAACCTCCAGAAGCTCCTGGAGCTTCTTTGTCTCTTTTTTGTGCTCTGCTGGCAACTCTTGGTCTCCGCTGCACGGGCTCTGAGCTCCAACAGCAGAGAGCCGAGTTATCAGCTGAGCGAGGCCTGAGGATCACTCAGAGGCCGCCCGGGCAGGCTCATTGTGGTGCACATTTTCCGAGGCTCACTTTCTCAGGAGGCCCGACGTGGGCACATGGGCCAGGAAGGCCTCCCAGGCCCAGTTAAGGGTGGGCTGTTCGGTGGCACTCGCAGAGGCCATGGGCTGGAATCAGATTGGGCGCAAGCTGGCGGGGGGATGGCTCGGCCACAACCCCCGAGCTCTCGCGCCGATCACCCCGCCATGACGCCCGCCTCCAACCCCGACAGCTGGCTGCTCCTGTGCCGCACGGTGCGCTTCGGCGAGACCGACGCCGCCGGGGTGATGCATTTCCAGCAGCTGCTGCGCTGGTGCCACGAGGCCTACGAGGAGAGCCTGGAGCGCTTCGGCATCCCGGCCGCCCAACTGTTCCCCACCCCTGGCTGCACACCAGCGGTGGCCCTGCCGATCGTGCATTGCAACGCCGACTACCGGCGGCCACTCGTTTGCGGCGATCCCCTGGCGATTCGGCTGGACCCGCAGCGGCTCGATCCCGGCAGTTTCGAGCTGCGCTACCGCTTCAGCAACAACGGCGAGGAGGTGGCTCAGGCGCTGACGCGCCACCTGGCGATCGACAGCCTCAGCCGCCAGCGCTGCCCCCTGCCGGAGGCCATCCAGCGGTGGCTGGAGGCTTCAGCCCTGCAGGCGGGCGTGCGGCCGCTGCCGTAGGAACCTGACTGAAGGCCCAGCGCAGGGCCGCCAGCTGCAGCGGCAGCAGGCTGGCCAGCGCGGCCAGTGCGGCCAGCGCGGCCAGCGGATGCCAGCCCTC
>CAIZQU010000031.1 GCA_903935205.1 uncultured cyanobacterium
GCGAAACGCTATTTGGGTGCTTTCTGCTTCTTGTTCAACAGGCGCTTTAAGATGGCGGCAATGACGGAACGGATCGCCAATGCAGTCTGCATGTGTAGGCCTTGCCCGGAGAGGGTCCTGAGGTCTGCGGAGCTTTATGCGCAATCAAGAACCATCATGCATGAGCGCCAACATTCGGCTTCTGGAACCAGCGTCCAGAAGCCGACGGCATCTGCCTAGATCGGATCGCATCATCATTCTCCTGGCAGATTTCATGCTGGCCAGCGTCGCCACGCGAGCACTTGCCAGGGCTGCAGGCTGGAGCGCTGTCTCGTCGATCACGGCGCCCTGGACCCGCGACCGCGGGCCGAGCTCCCCAGAGGACCAAGAACCTCACCGCCAGACACCGCGATTGACGACCATACTCAGATGACCAACATTGGCGGCCATGCTCGGATGATCAACAAGGGATGTGTCCTGGATGCTGTCGACCTGCGTTGGCGTTCACTGTCCAAGTCGGCTGGCTCATGAGCGAGACGAACACACCCCTTGTCGACGGACTTTCATCCAGGGGTCGGCATGCCCAGTGCGTAGCGCGTGTTCAGCACCGTGCTGGCTCCAGGGGCCAGCTCGATCCTGCGGTCACCGCTCAGCAGCGCCTGGCGTGGACCGGTCCAGGGTTCGATGCAGATCATCTTGCGGGGTGGTTCGGTCCACAGCACCACCAGATCAAACGGGTGGCTCAGCTGCAGTTCCAGGGTGATACCGGCATCCTCATCCACCAGGCGCACCGGACCCGAAGGGCGCACCAGCAGATCGATGCCATCGGCCAACCGCTGCATCTGCTCAGCGGTGGGAGCCGGAGCCATGGTCAGATGGTTCAGGCATTCGTCCGGCAAGCCCTCGATACGCACCCCGTCGAGGCTGGAGAGATTGAAATAGGGATGCAGTCCGAAGCTGAACGGCATCGGCAAACCACTGGGGTTGGTCACCGTGGTGCTGATCTCCAGAGCAGCCGTTGCCAGCCGCACCTCCATGCTGAGCTGGAATGGAAAGGGATAGGCCTTCAGCGATTCCGGCGTCTCCGATAGCTGCAGCAGGACACCACGCCCATCGGCCAGAGGCTCCATGTGCCAGGGCATCTGCCGCGCGAAGCCGTGCTGTCCGAGAGTGAAGGTGCCCTGGGGCAAGGGCAATTGGTTGTGTGGCAACCCACCGGTGATCGGGAACAGCACCGGAAAGCCGCCACGCACCGACTGGGAGGGATCGAGGAAGCGCTCCAGATCCAGGTACACCAGCTCCCGATCGGCGCATCGCCAACCACTGATTAAGCCTCCCCGCTCAGGCACCAGCCGCAGCAGATCACCGGTGCTGGAATCACTGAACTCCCAGTGGGGATAGGGAGCTTCTCGCTGGATCAGAGGCATGAACGAGCTGAGTGTCTGGATCTGCCCTCAGTCTGCTCCAAGGATGCGGCCAGCGCAGCTCCCATCCGACACCAGGGAGGAGTTTGTTCCCGCGCGGATGCGCAGGGCGCCGATTTCGCGGCTGCTGGAGCAGTGCCTTCAGAGGCGCGCTGGGGGATCAGAGGATTGGTTGGAACCAGCATGATCCGAGCGATGATTTCGGATTTGCCAGCCGCAGGATGCAGGCATCTCGAAGACAAAGCCTGCTCAATGAGCATCGGTCTGGCGATAAAAAGATCAACTGGTTCACCCCAACCCTCGCGGCCCAAGCTGGATGGCAGCCAGCAAAGACACTGATATCTCTGCCATAATCTCTGCCATCGAACCGTGACAACCCCCTGCTGTCGATCGTGCTGGGCCAATGTCACGTAAGCCTTGGCACACGGAGACCATGATGCCTGCCTCTTGAGAGAGGGTTTTCGAAGAATCCCAGGAGCGATGCAGGGCGGAGGAAACATGGAGTCTTGCTGCTCTAGAAGATGCTCATGGTCAAGATGCTCGTGTTCCAAGAGCATCATGTAGGCGTTACAGAGCCTGGTTGGGTTTACAGGTGAATGGCAGGGGGTCTTGCCAGGAATTCGCTGGACTCGGCATGAGGGACATCACTCCAGCTGCTACCAAGATCACCGTCTTCAGAAAGTATGGCCGAAAAGTGGGAGTGAGCAACCACCTCGACGTGATCCAGAAACCAGACCATGCGTCCGCAGCCAGGGTTTTCATAACGAGGGGGAGCGGACCATGGATGCTCCGATGGTCACGGTGCGCAAGCCAGAAAAGAGCCGAGGTGAGAAGAAATATGCAAAGCTGCCAGGTGGCCGAACAGCCGGATTGCAACCGAGATCGGTGGCAGCCGATGAACCTCCGACCAACACATCTCGCCTCACCCAAACTCACTCCAAAAGGGCCCTATGGGTATCTCAGAATAGAGATGTCCAAACAGAGATGGCCAAACAGCAATCTCGAAATAGAGCTGCGAGCTGAGAGCTTATGGTCGCCATCTCTGAAGCCAGAGCGTTGCGCTCGCAGGATGGCGAAATCAAAAGGCCAGCAAAGAGTGGCCTGGTGATCACAGCAGAAGCTACCAAAGAATAGGCACAGTCTTTCCTTCTGAACTGCGTGCCCCTGTGAAGGCTGGGGTCTGCACGCCTGAACCGCAAGGGCCAGCGCTCGCCGAAGAGAGAAGGAGGTAACTTCTAACGTCGGGAGAAGAGCGCGGATTTCCACTCATCGAGCAGGGGCTGCTTGGAGTTGGGACGCTGAGCGAATGCTGCAAAACCAATGGCGTAACCCAAAGCCCCAATCGAAAAGCGGATAGCATCCTGGATCAGCACCCAAACGCGGGGATCAGGAGTGGATCGGGCCTTGCGCACCAGGTTCGCCCGGGCTTGCTGGAGGGAGCCGAGCAGAATCTGCTTCAGTTCAGGCAATGGACGCTGCATGTCCTGGGGCGTGATGGCAGGCCCTCGTAAAATCGTGAGTTGGGTTTGCAGTGAGGCGGCATCGGAAGCTTCACGAATTGCTTTCTCCATGGCTTGCAGGGGCTCGTCGACGGCTGGTTTTCCCTTCTCGAGTGGGCTGAAGTCTTGCCGAATCAGACTCCATGAGGCCCAGACCTGCAAGGGTACAAGCAATAAAAAGCCAAGGCTGGCGATTACGGCCCACTTCGCCAAAGAGCTACGCAGGGTTTTAAGGTTTTGCTTCGGATAAAAGTAAACCGCAAGATTCAAAGAAATCAGACCAAGGAGCGGCAAGTAGGCGCTGCCGATTAAGCCAGTCGCCAAACGCATCAGCCAGGCGGGGTTGAGTAAGGCGATAGGAAACAGCAGATTCAAGACGATCGTCCCGAAAAACACGAAGAAAGCAATGGCAGCCGCCAGCAGCTGTTTTGCCATTCGCGTGGAACCCTCCAATCTTGATGATGTATTCGAATGTGATTCCATGTCGAGTGCGATGCAGCTGCTGGCGCGGTCACAGTAAGGGCTGCCAGTTGCAGACACTCGATCTCAAACTGATCAAACTGAGAATATCTGTAAATGCTGACAATAATCCGGCTCCAGGCGCCCCTGTACCAGGGCTCATTAGAAGTTACCCAGTTGCCAGTGCCTGAGGTGGTTCTCGCCAGCCGAGCAAGGCCAGTAACCCCCTGATGTCGTGGGACAAGGCGGCCAGCCCCTCGGTGATCGACCAGAAACCATCGAGGCGCAACGC
>CAIZQU010000032.1 GCA_903935205.1 uncultured cyanobacterium
CCAGCTGGCGCGGCGCTCATCGCAAGCAGTCTCTGCCTGAGATTCGAACGGGAATCGGCCTACCGTCAAGAGCTCGGCAGAAACGGTGGCCGATTGGTGCCGTCGCACCCCCTGAACGGGTACCTTTGGCTTTACAACCGGTCTATCCCCTGTTCCCACTCCCGGCCCTCTGCCCATCCTCGGGATTGGAGCAGCCCTGAGCCAGGGCCGGAAGCTTCGCCGCCTGATCCACCAGCGGGGCGGTCGCCGATTCGCCATCAGGTAGTCGACCACGCGGGCAGTCCACCCACGCTCAAGAGGGCAGCGACGATCACACCGGCGCTGCCCGCTCTCCCTCAGCAGTTCCCGCATCGTAGTCCCACCCAGCTTGCCGATGGTCAGCCACGGCAGGCTGCGACGGCTCAAGAAAAAAGCCGCCCCGAAGGACGGCCCAGCTCAGAGAAAATGGATGGAAGGATCCTAAACTCACTTCCAGTTCCTGGCCACGATCTCGGCCAGATCGACAACGCGCTGGCTGTAGCCCCACTCGTTGTGGTACCAGGCGATCACCTTGACCATATTGGCGCCCATCGTTGGCGCCCATCACGAGGGTGAGCCTGGAATCGACGATCGTGGATTCAATCGTCGATGCATCGGTGCCGACATGGCCGGAGGAGAGCAGCGGCAGATTGGGGGTGGGCAAGCGCAGGGCGGGCGATGCCTCTGGTAGTGCACCTGGCGTTTCTGAAGAGGTGCTGGTGGCGATGTTGATCGGCGACCTCGCCGACCGGCTAGGCGCTGGCCAGCAGGAATCTGGCGACAGCTTCAGGCCAACCACCAACCCATCACTGGGGCAAGCTTGCTTAACTTCCGGGCGTGACCTTGGAGCCGATGCCGCCACCAACGAGCCCGGCAAGAGAATAAAGCATCATCTCTTTACCGGCACTTTTTTCCTTTTCGCTGGGGCCGCTGAGATAGCCATGCAAGCCCACGGAAAACAGCACGATCGACAACATCGCCGCTGCTGCGGCCAGACCAACTTGGAGCTGCCTCTTGCTTTTCTCGGCAGGTGTCTCCACTTTCTTGTAAGCCTTATGGATTTCGTCCGCCACCTGCCTGACATGCCCTTGCATCATGTTGCTAAATGACTCGAGGTCGGCAATATCAATGTTTCCGCGCTGATAGGGCTTGGATAACTCGATTAGATATTCATAATTTTTTCGGGGATCATTGCCCCTAGGGGGTGGCGGGTCTTTTTGCCGCCGTAGCCAAGGCGCCATTGACAAGAAAAGTCGATGGCGTTTAGATAGCCCACTCAGGATGGGCCGGCAACGATGCCGTGATGTCTTGTTGCGATCCGTTGACTGCGGTCATGCGAGGCCCGGAACCCCCAACAGCACCGGCCACCACACCAGGAGCAACAGCCGGTGGCGCCGGTTGGTAAACCAAGACAAAACCTTCATCAAGCCGCCTGAAAGTCTCTGCATAAAGGGCTACCGCCTGCCGGATCACCTCTGCCCTGCTGACCTTGATCTTGCCGGACAGAGAGTCGAGGGTCTCCATGAATTCTTCGTCGGCACGGAGTTCCAGTCTTTCGCTCTTTCCCATGGTTGATGTGGGTGAATCCTGTCAGCTAGCGATGGCGTTGAATGGACTAGCGCAGGGTTGGCGGTGGGCACGGAGTTGCACGAAACGCCGCCCTGGCGGTGGCGGACCAGGCAGGGAGGGGGGAGTCATGCTGTCGACGGAGACCAGTTTGTCCGGTCCGTACAAACTTTAGTCAGGTCGTCAGCGCGCGCCTGTCCGGCAAGCCGAATTGTCACAAGACGAACACTTGATCCATCCTTGGTCCGGCCGGGACTCGAATCCGCCTCTGGCCACGGCTGACGGGATCGTCCTGGCGGATCGCTCCCTGCTGCATCTGAGCGACCTGAGCAGGCCACCGCCTGGCCTCGGCGAGGGGCCCAGTCCGGTTGGGCGGCACCCTCCCCGGCAGGCGGATGGATCGGATCAGCGTTCAAGCGTCTGCTCACTCCGCAGCCGTCCGTTCGATCAGGCACGCCATGGCCGCCCCGCTCCCCCGCGCCAGACCCTGCTGAAGATCCCCCACGGGCGACCCAGCCCCAGCGAGCGTCAGCGACTCCAGGCCCTGCCGTGGCCGCGAGGATCACGGTCTCTGATCCCATCCGGCCACCGCTTGCTGCGCGAAAGGTGATGCTCCGCTGCCCATGGCCCCCCGACCCCAACAGAAGCGGGATGATCCCCAAGCATTGGGCAGACCTGAGCAACAAAAAAGGCCGCCCCGAAGGACGGCCCAGCTCAGAGGGATGTAAGCCCCTGAACTCACTTCCAGTTCTTGGCCACGATCTCGGCCAGATCGACGACGCGCTGGCTGTAGCCCCACTCGTTGTCGTACCAGGCGATCACCTTGACCATGTTGCCGCCCATCACCAGGGTGAGCTCGGAATCGACGATGGTGGATTCATCGGTGCCCGCGTGGTCGGAGGAGACCAGCGGCAGGTCGCAATACTTGATGATCCCCTTCATGCCGTTCTCGGAAGCGGCCTTGAGCACGCTGTTCACCTCCTCCTTGGTGGTGTCGCGGCTCATCTCCAGCACCATGTCCACCACCGAGACGTTGGGGGTGGGAACCCGCAGGGCGATGCCGTTGAGCTTGCCCTTCACCGGGGGATAGACCAGGGCCACGGCCTTGGCGGCGCCGGTGCTGGTGGGCACGATGTTGATGGCGGCGGCGCGGGCGCGGCGCAGGTCGCGATGGGAGGCATCGAGGATGCGCTGGTCACCCGTGTAGCTGTGGGTGGTGGTCATCGTGCCTTTGACGATGCCGAAGGTCTGGTCGAGCACCTTGACCAGGGGCGCCATGCAGTTGGTGGTGCAGCTGGCATTGCTGAGGATGTCCCAGTCTTCGTGGCGGTATTGATCGGCATTGACACCGACCACAAAGGTGCCGACGCGCTCACCCTTGCCAGGGGCGGTGAGGATCACCTTCTTGGCACCGGCGGTGAGGTGCTTGCTGGCGCCGACGTCGTCGTTGAAGACACCGGTGGACTCGATCACCAGATCGATGCCCCACTCCTTCCAGGGGAGGTTGAGGGGGTTGCGGTCATAAAAGACCTTGATCTCCTTGCCGTTGACGATGATCGAATTGTCGGTGTGGCTGACCTCCGCATTGCGAATCGGCCCCAGCATCGAGTCGTACTTGAGCAGGTGGGCGTTGGTGGAGGTGTCGCCGGACCCGTTGATGCCCACCAACTCAATGTCGGTGTTGGCCCCGCGGCTCAGCCAGCAGCGCATGAAGTTGCGGCCGATGCGTCCGAATCCGTTGATCGCTACGCGCAGGGTCATGGCAGGAAGCGGCGGAACCCGCTAGCAAGGGTGATTCGGCCGCAGATCATACAGAAATCGCGGCCCACCCCCCGGGAAGCCCTGCGGTGACTGCATCGGCCCCGGCGGCTGCCGGGTCCCGACGGCGGGCGTGCTCGTATCACGGGGCTGCCAGCAGGAGGGGCAGGAGAGCGCCTGCAACCTCAGCGAGCCGTGGCATCGCCAAGCCGGAGGCAGCAGACCATGGACTCCCGGCAGAACGCTCTGCCGGGCATGGCCGCGCCATGGGGCCGGCGACGGCCGCAAGCCCCACCAGCCACAGCAGGAGCACCCCAGCCGCCACCGCCAGCCCCCTGCAGCCCGGGCACCCCCTCCGCGCCCCAGGGCCGCCTCAGGCGGCAGTGCCGCCGTCCCTAGCCCCTCCGGCGGCGCCACCGCCTCCAGCCGCCGCGGCCCGCGCCGAACCACCAGCCGGCGCCGGTCCAGGACCCGGGCGCGCAGCGGCCGGGGTCAACGACCCGATCGGCCCGCTGGAGGGGGGAGGAGGGGGGTGAACAGCGCGCCTGATCAAGCCCTGCGCGCGCGACACACCCTGAAACGCCGAGACGGCGGCGGCGATGCAACTCGTAAAAGACAACATGGCTTCGACACCGTATTTTCAGCAGGATCCCGGAGATTCCCTTGGGTCTGCAGCTCGATCCGCGTCAACCGCTTCACTTCGTGGGCGTGGGGGGTATCGGCATGTCCGCCCTGGCGGCGATCCTGGCCAGTCGCGGCTTCCGGGTCAGCGGCTCCGACCCACGGGACAACGCCGTGATCACGTCCCTGCGACAGTCCGGGGTGCGGATCTTCACCACCCAGGAAGCCGCCACGATCTCCGCACTCCTGGAGGACGACGGGGACCAACCGCTGGTGGTGCTCAGTTCGGCGGTGCCCGAGAGCAATCCCGAGGTGCAGGAGGCTCGCCGCCTCGGCCTCCAGCTCTGGCATCGCTCCGATGTGCTGGCGGCCCTGATCGCCGCCCAGCCCTCGATCGCCGTGGCCGGCAGCCATGGCAAGACCACCACCAGCACCCTGATCGCCACCCTGCTGGAGGCCACCGGGCGCGACCCCACCGCCGTGATCGGCGGGATCGTGCCGGCCTTTGCCAGCAACGGCCGCCAGGGCCAGGGTGAGCTGCTGGTGGCCGAGGCCGATGAATCGGACGGCACCCTGGTCAAGTTCGAGGCGGCGCTGGCGGTGATCACCAACATCGAACTCGACCACACCGACCACTATCCCGATCTCGACACCCTGATCGCCACGCTGCAGCGCTTCGCCAGCGGCAGCGGCCGCCTGCTGGCCAACCGCGACTGCCCGATCCTCAGCAGCCGCTTCCAGGCCGACCACTGGTGGTCCTGCAGCTCCCCCGAGGGGGTGTCCTACGCCGCGATCGCCGTGGAAGAGCGGGGTGATGGCACCCTGGCCGATTTCTACGAGGACGGCGTTCGCGTCGGCCGGTTCGAGCTGCCCCTGCCCGGCCGCCACAACCTCAGCAACGCCGCCGCTGCCCTCGCCGCCTGCCGCCTCGAGGGGGTGGGCTTCGAAGAGCTGGGGGCGGCGATCGGCCAGCTGCAGCCCCCGGGTCGCCGCTTCGATTGCCGCGGCGTCTGGAACGGTCGGATCGTGGTCGATGATTACGCCCACCACCCCAGCGAGGTGGAAGCCACCCTGCAGATGGCCCGGCTGATGGTGACAACGGGCCGCAGCAGCCTGCCCCTGACGCCCCAGCGGCTGGTGGCCGTGTTCCAACCGCACCGCTATAGCCGCACCGCCCAGTTCCTGCAGGAGTTCGCCGCGGCCCTCAGCGGCGCCGATCTGGTGCTGGTGGCCCCGCTCTACGCCGCCGGGGAAGCACCGCTGGAGGGGATCAGCAGCGAGGCCCTGGCGGCGGCGGTGCGGCAGCAGCGGCCTGGGCTGGGCGCCATCGCCAGCGACGACCTGAACGACCTGGCCCGCCTGGTGGCAGAACGCAGCGAGGCGGGCGATCTTGTGCTGGCGATGGGAGCCGGCGATGTCAACAGCCTCTGGAGCCGCCTGCAGGCGATCCCCGACAGCGCCGCCGGCGTGCTGGTGGCCTGAGGTGGGGGCAGCCCCGCCCCCGACAGGAGCGCGCCAGGGGGTGTCGCTGCGGGAGTTCACCACCTGGCGGGTGGGGGGGCCGGCCGAATGGTTCGCCGAACCCGACGAGCGGGAGCAGCTGCTGGCTCTGGCCACCTGGGCCACCGGCGAGGGGCTGCCCCTGCGGGTGATCGGAGCCGGCTCCAACCTGTTGATCGCCGATGGGGGCCTGGCGGGGCTGACGATCTGCAACCGACGCCTGCAGGGCAGCCGGTTGGAAGCCAGCAGCGGGTTGGTGGAGGCCGAGGCCGGCGAACCGATCCCCACCCTGGCCCGCAAGGTGGCCCGTGCCGGCCTGCATGGCCTGGAGTGGGCGGTGGGGATCCCTGGCACGGTGGGGGGTGCCGTGGTGATGAATGCCGGCGCCCAGGGGGGCTGCACGGCGGAATGGCTGGAGGCAGCCCTGGTGGTCGATCCGGCCCGACCCGACCAGCCGCGCTGGTTGAGCGCCGCCGATCTGGCCTTCGACTACCGCCACAGCCTGCTGCAACAGGAACCGCTGCTGGTGCTGGCGGCCCGCTTCCGGCTGGAGCCAGGCCATGATCCAGCCGCCGTCAGCGCCCGCACCAGCGCCAACCTGCACAGCCGCACCAGCAGCCAGCCGTACCAGCAACCCAGTTGCGGCAGCGTGTTTCGCAATCCCGAGCCGGAGAAGGCAGGCCGGCTGATCGAAGCCCTGGGGCTGAAGGGAAGCCGCATCGGCGGGGCGGAGGTGTCGACTCTGCATGCCAATTTCATCGTCAACACCGGCGACGCCAGTGCCGCCGATATCGACGCCCTGATCCGGCGGGTGCAGGAGCAGGTGCGGCGCGAGCGCGGCATCGAGCTCCACCCGGAGGTCAAACGGCTGGGCTTCGCAGCGGACGGGGACTAGCCTGCAGCCGGTTTGCAACGCACGCGGCATGGCGGGCTTCGGTCTCCCCAATTTCGGACAGCTCACCGAGGCTTTCCGCAAGGCCCAGCAGATTCAGCAGGACGCCCAGAAACTGCAGGACGAGCTCGACGCCATGCAGCTTGAGGGCCGCTGCGCCGACGGCCGCGCCAAGATCTGGCTCTCCGGCAACCAGCAACCGCTGAAGGTGGAGCTCGATCCCGCCCTGCTCAGCGAGCCGGCCGCGACCGTGGAGGCGGCGGTGCTGGAGGCTCTGCAGAACGCTTACCAGGTGTCCACCTCCACGATGCGGGAACGGATGGACGAACTGACCGGCGGCCTCGATCTCAACCTGCCCGGCCTCGGCGGCTGAGCCGACCCTCGCTGCGGGACCGCTGGGCGGGCGAGGCGTCCCGTTCCAGCTCTTCGAGCCATTGACGGTAGTGGCCATGGCGAGGCCAGTCGGTGCCGGCGGCACAGCCGGGGTCGTCGAGGTGGCGGCAGTTGCGGAAGCGGCAGGGATCCCCGGCCAGGCGGCGGCGCAGTTCGGGAAACAGGGCGGCCAGGGCGGCCGGATCGGCCGGCAGCTCCGGGCGGTTGAAGCCGGGCGTGTCGGCCAGCAGGGCGCCGGAAGCCAGGGGAAACAGCTCCACGTGGCGGGTGGTATGGCGGCCGCGGCGCAGGCGCCCGGAGACTGGCGCCACCCGTAGGGCCAGGGCGGGGCAGAGGGCGTTGAGCAGGCTGCTCTTGCCCGCTCCAGAGGGTCCGCAGAGCACGGCGATGCCCCCTGCCTCGCCATCGGGGCCAGGGCTGGCGAGGCGCCGGGACAGGGCATCCAGCCCCGCACCGCTGCGGCTGGAGACCGGCAGGGGCTCGTACCCCCAGCCCAGCAGCTCCTCGCACCAGGCCGCCAGGCTGGCCGCCTCGACCCGGTCGGCCTTGGAGAGCACCAGCTCCACGGCGGCACCGCAGGCTTCGGCGCTGAGCAGAAAGCGGCTGAGCTGCGGCGGATCGAGGGTTGGCTCCACCAGGGAGGCCACCACCACCACCCGCGCCACATTGGCCACAGGGGGGCGGCTCAGCAGGTTGCGACGGGGTGCCACCGCGGCCACGGCGGCACGGCCGGAGGCTGGATCGATGCCCTCCAGCCGCACCCGATCCCCGACCCACACCTGCAGGCCGGCGTGATCGAGGCGGCTGCGGCGGGTGCAGAGCAGGGGCGCCGGGGGCGGGCCCTGGGGGGCACCAGGGGTGGCTGAAGGCGCCGGCGGCGAATCCTCCGGGCCGGCCGCAGCAGCACGGGCTGGGGCGCCGGCCCCAGCGGAGCCAGAGGCAGGGGCGACCTCAGCTCCGGAGGCATCCGGGGCCACCAGGCCAGCGGCGGAGCCATCGGGCACCACGGCACAGAAATTGGCCTGGAGCGCCACCACGCGCCCCCAGACCTCAGCCACGGCGGATGCTCAGGCGCACCGAACCATCGGCCAGAGCAGCGCTCTCGACGGCGTGGCCCTCGCCCCGCAAGCCATCGCCCACCATCTGCTCCGGTTCGCCGGGATCCAGGTCGACCAGCAGCAGGGCCCCGGGCGGCAGCTTCTCCAGGGCCAGGCGACTGCGCACATAGTTGAGCGGACAGGGGGTGCCGCGCAGGTCGAGATGGCCGGGGGTGTCGGCCACGTTCAACCGCCGAACAGACCGCCGAACAGACCGCTCTTGTGGGGCGGGCGCTGGTCGCGGCTGCTGTGGTGGCCGGCCAGCTGCTCAAGCAACTGGCGCTCCTCACCGCTGAGGCGTGTGGGGAGCTGAACCTTGACGGTGAACTGATGGTTGCCGCGGGCGACGGGATTGCCGAGCCGTGGCACGCCCTTGCCCTTGAGGGTGATCACCGCCCCAGGCTGGGTGCCGGCGGGGATCTCCAGAGACTCCTTGCCATCGACGGTGTCGACCTCGATCGTGTCGCCGAGGATGGCCTGCAGGTAACTGAGCGGCAGCTCCGAGAGGATCGTGGTGCCATCCCGACGCAGCTGGGGGTGGGCCTTGACGCCCAGGAACACGTAGAGGTCGCCGGCGCTGCCGCCCCGCTGGCCGGCATTGCCTTCGTTGGCCACCCGCAGCCGGGTGCCGGAATCGACCCCGGGCGGGATGTTGATCCGCAGGGTCTTGGTGACCGGCTGCAGACCCTGGCCCTGGCAGCTGCCGCAGGGATCGGCGATCGTCTGACCGCTGCCCTCGCAGGTGGGACAGGGGGCGACCTGGGTGAAGCTGCCGAACGGGGTGCGGGTGGCGCGCCGCACCTGGCCGGCACCGCCGCAGGTGCCGCAGGTGGTGGGGCCGCTGCCGGCCTTGGCGCCGGAGCCCTTGCAGGTGGTGCAGGTCTCGAGGTGGCGCAGTTGCACCTCCTTTTCAACACCAAAGACGGCCTCGCTGAAGTCGATCGTCAGGTCGAGCCGCAGGTCGTCGCCCTGACGAGGCCCGCGGCGGCGGGGGCCGGCGGCGGCACCGCCGAAGCCACTGAAGAAGGTCTCGAACAGGTCGGAGAGGCCCCCCATGTCGCCCATGTCGGGCATGCCGCCGCCACCGCCAAGGCCCGCCTCGCCGAACTGGTCGTAGCGGGCCTTGAGCTGGGGATCGCTGAGCACTTCATAGGCGCGGCCGATCTCCTTGAACCGGTCCTCGGCGCCGGGCTCCTTGTTGATGTCGGGGTGGTATTGGCGGGCCAGGCGGCGATAGGCCCGCTTGATGGTGTCGGCATCGGCATCGCGGCCGACCCCCAGCTGGGCGTAGTAATCGGCCATCAGCCGTGACGCTCCTGGTCGCCGCCTTCGGCGGCGCCACCAGCGGGACCAGGACCCATCGAGACCTTGACCAGGGCGTGGCGGAGGACCCGGCCCTGGAGGTGATAGCCGCGTTGCAGTTCCTCGATCACCACATCCTCGGGGTGCTCGTCGCTGGGTTCCCGCAGCACCGCCTCATGGAGGGCCGGGTCGAAGGGCTCGCCCTCCACCCGCATCGGCGAGACCCCCAGCTGCTTGAAGACATCGACGAGCTGTTTGTAGAGCCCCTGGTAGCTGCGGTGCAGGGCCTGGGCCTCCTCCCCCTGGGGATCGAGCTGCTGGCGGGCACGGTCGAAGTTGTCGACCACCGGCAGGATCTCGCCAAGGGTGTTGCAGGTGATCTGCAGGCGCAGGTCGTCCTGATCGCGGCTCTGGCGCTTGCGGAAATTGTCGAAGTCGGCGGCGATGCGCATGTATTGCTCGCGCAGGGCCTGGTGCTCGCCGCGCAGGGCCTCCAGCTCGGCCTCCAGTTCAGCCTGGCGGGAGCCCTGGCCGTCGGAAGCGCTGGCGGCTCCATGGCCCGGGGCCGCGCCGCCCTCAGCCGCGGCGGGGTCGACTGGGGTGCCTGCGGCGGGGTCAAGAACCGTGGCCTGGGCCGGCTGATCGGCGGGGGCCTGGTCGTCGGGGCTGAGGCCGCTGGCCGGGGGGATGTCGCCGCTCATGCTCACTCGCACACGGAATCCGTCGGGAACATGTTGCTGCGCCGGGCGGCCGGATCACAAGCGGCGGAAGCCCGCACCTCCGGCGCCGGCCGGCGGGCGGTCCCTGAGCCGAGCCTCAGGCCTCCTGACTGCGGCGGCCGGTCCCGGGCCGAAAGCCCTGCCCCCCGGCGCGAGGAAGGCCTCAGAACGGGGGGAAGGCGTCTCGATGGGCGTCGGGCGGGGACCCGGAGGCAGGCCCGGGCGATCAGGAACCACCCCGAGGCCCTGAATCCCCGGGCCTGACAGGGCCAGGGCTGGCCAGGCCCGAACCGAGGCCGGCAGCCGAGCCGAGGTCAGACCAAGCCCAAGCCCAAAACCAAGACCAAGAGCCAGAGCCAGAGCCAGAGCCAGAGCCAGAGCCAGAGCCAGAGTCAGACAGACCCACCCAGAGCCAGAACCCGGCAGCCACGTTCGACAACAATGCTTTACGAACTGACCGATTACGACCAGACCCTGATAAGGTCTTGCAAGTAAGTTGTGGCGTCCATGGATTCGTATTCTTTGGCTGCCTGAGGTGATTTCACCCGAGCCGATTGCATCGGTGCCATCGGTTCAGGCCAGCAAGCAACGCCTTCAACATGATTCGTTGATGATTCATTCCTGATTGGCCACGGCGCCGATCGGCGTGAATCTCTCCGGCACCGACTCAAGACCCGCAGCCCACTGTGGCGCGACCTCGATGGCCATGTCCTGGCCGGGCTGAACAGGGGAACGGCCCGATGGCCTCCCTGGTGCTTCCGCCCCCCCACCCCCACGTCCCAGAGCTGAATCACAAGCATGCAGGCCTACAGCAGCGAGCGTGACGTCTCCGCGGATGGATCCCGGACCACCTCTCTGTTCGGCGGCCTCGACATCAGCGGCACCAGCAGCGCCTCGGCCCAGGCCGACGCCACGGCCAGCGAAGACCTGGAGGCAAGCAGCCGTCAGACCAACCTCTCGCCGGTCCTCAGCCTGGTCGATCGGGTGCTGATCGAAGCCCTCGCCAGCGGCACCAGCGACATCCACATCGAACCCCAGGAGGACGGCCTGCTGATCCGGTTTCGCCAGGACGGCGTGCTGCGACGCATCGAAACCCTGCCGAAAACCCTGGCGGCGGCGGTGACCTCCAGGCTGAAGATCATGGCCGACCTGGACATCGCCGAGCGACGGCTACCCCAGGACGGCCGGATTCGCCGCAACTTCCGGGGCCGCACCATGGACTTCCGGGTGAGCACGCTGCCCTGCCGCCACGGCGAGAAGGTGGTGCTGCGGCTGCTCGACAGCGGCGCCACCCAGCTGGGTCTCGACAGCCTGATCACCGACGCCGACGCCAGGGCCAACCTGCGGGGGATCGGAGGCAAACCCTTCGGCATGGTGCTGGTGACCGGACCGACGGGATCGGGCAAATCCACCACCCTCTACGCCCTGCTGGCCGAGCGCAACGATCCAGGCATCAACATCTCCACGGTCGAAGATCCGATCGAATACACCCTCAAGGGCATCACCCAGACCCAGGTGAACCGGGACAAGGGGCTGGACTTCAGCACCGCCCTGCGGGCGTTCATGCGCCAGGACCCGGACGTGCTGCTGGTGGGCGAGACCCGCGATCTGGAAACGGCACGCACGGCCATCGAGGCGGCCCTGACCGGTCACCTGGTGCTCACCACCCTGCATTGCAACGATGCCGTCAGCGCCTTCGCCCGCCTGGACGAGATGGGCGTCGAACCGTTCATGGTCAGCGCCTCCCTGCTGGGGGTGGTCTCCCAGCGGCTGGTGCGAAGGCTCTGCTCGGTCTGCCGCCAGCCCCACCACCCCGGATCCGAGGAGTTGGCCCGCTTCGGGCTGGTGGCCAGCGATGAAAGCGGCATCACCTTCTACAAGGCCAAGGTCAGCGAGGCCGCTGCTGGCAAGGGCGAGGAGGACTGCCCGTCCTGCCAGGGTCGCGGCTACGCGGGTCGGGTGGGCGTCTACGAGATCCTCACGATGACCGAGAGCCTCGCCTCGGCGGTGGCCAAGCGGGCCAGCACCCAGGAGCTGCGCCGCCTGGCCCTGGAGGCGGGCATGAAAACGCTGCTGGGCTACGGCCTTGACCTGGTGCGGGAGGGACTCACCAGCCTTGAGGAGGTGGAACGGATGCTGCTCACCGACACCGGCCTGGAATCGGAGCGGCGGGCCCGGGCCCTGAGCACCCTGACCTGCCAGGGCTGTGGGGCCGGCCTGCAGGATGAGTGGCTGGAATGCCCCTACTGTCTGCGGGTTCGCCGCTGAACCCATGCCCGTCAGCATCGAGGATCTGATGGTCGAGCTGGTCGATGCCGGCGGCAGCGACCTGCACCTGGCCACCGGCCATCCCCCCGTTGGCCGCTTCAACGGGGCGCTGCGGCCGTTGCGACCGGACCTGCTGCTGGATGAAGACACCTGCAACCGGCTGATCTTCTCCCTGCTCAACAATGCCCAACGCAAGCAGCTCGAGCAGACCTGGGAACTGGACTGCTCCTACGGCCTGCGGGGTGTGGCCCGCTTCCGGGTCAACGTCTACCGCCAGCGGGGCAGCTACGCGGCCTGCCTGCGGGCTCTGGCGAACACCATCCCCAGCCTCGTCAGCCTCGGTCTACCGGCGGTGTTGGAGGAGATGAGCCGCAAGCCGAGGGGTCTGGTGCTGGTGACAGGACCGACGGGATCGGGCAAGTCGACGACCCTGGCGGCGCTGATCGATCACATCAACCACAGCCGCAGCGAACACATCCTGACGATCGAAGACCCGATCGAGTTCACTTACAGCAACGACCGCAGCCTGATCCATCAGCGCGAAGTGCATCAGGACACCCGCGGCTTTGCCAATGCCCTGCGCTCAGCCCTGCGGGAGGATCCCGATGTGATCATGGTCGGCGAACTGCGGGATCTGGAGACGATCCAGCTGGCGATCACTGCCGCCGAGACCGGCCATCTGGTGATGGGCACCCTGCACACCAACTCCGCCTCGCAGACGATCGACCGGATGATCGATGTCTTCCCGGCCAACCAGCAGAGCCAGGTGCGGGTGCAATTGAGCACAAGTCTGCTGGCGGTGTTCTCCCAGACCCTCTGCCGCAGCCGCGAGGCCAGCAGTGGAGCGCTGGGTCGGGTGATGGCCCAGGAGATCATGGTCAACACCCCGGCGATCGCCAACCTGATCCGCGAGGGCAAGACCGCCCAGATCTATTCCATGCTTCAGACCGGCTCCCAGTACGGCATGAAGACCCTGGAACGATCCCTGGTGGACCTGACACAAGCCCAGCGGATCACCCGGGAGGAGGCCCTGCTGAAGACCAGCCGACCGGACGAACTGCGGCGGATCTTCGAGGAGATCTGACACTCACCCCACCGCCATGACCATCTTTCAGGTCACCTACACCACCCGGGATGGCCGCAAGCGGGAGCTGGAGATGCAGGCCGACACTCCGGCCGCGGCCCGACTGAAGCTGCGCAAGCGGGGCATTCTTCCCACCGTGCTGGTTCGCAAGGAGAATGCGGTCGAACCGATCGCCATGCCCACCATCACGGCGATGGATTGGCGCGACCTGCTGGAGCCGAAGATCTCGGTGAAGGAGAAGGCCCTGTTCGCCAACAAACTCTCGGCGATGGTCGATGCAGGTGTACCGATCATGCGCAGCCTGGATCTGATGCGGCGTCAGCAGAAGTCGGCCCTGTTCCGCCGCGCCCTGAACGCCATGACCGACGATGTGAACCAGGGTGGCAGCCTTGGCGATGCGATGCGGCGCTGGCCCAAGGTGTTCGACAACCTCAGCATCGCCATGGTGGAGGCAGGCGAAGCCGGCGGTGTGCTCGATGAAACCCTGAAACGGTTGGCCACGCTGCTGGAGGAAAACGCCCGCCTGCAGAATCAGATCAAAAGTGCCCTCGGTTATCCGGTGATCGTGCTGGTGATCGCGATCTTGGTATTTCTGGGGATGACCGTGTTCCTGATCCCCACGTTTGCCGACATCTTCGATCAACTCGGCGCCAAGCTTCCAGCCTTCTCCCAGATGATGGTGGATTTCAGCAAGCTGCTGCGCTCCTCCTTTTCGCTGCTGTTAGCGACCCTGCTGATCCTGATGGTTTTTGCGTACAATCGCTATTATGGAACCCCCAATGGTCGACGCAAGGTTGATGGTCTGATGCTGCGGCTGCCGCTGTTTGGCGATCTGCTCCAGAAGACCGCTTCCGCCCAGTTCTGCCGCACCCTGAGCTCCCTTTCCAGCGCCGGTGTGCCGATCATGATGTCTCTCGACATCCTCAGCGAGACAACCACCAATTCGGTGGTGCGCGATGCGATCAGGGGGTCGCGCACGGACATCAGCGAAGGGGTGCCCCTGAGCACGGCCCTGGCGTCCAAGCGCGTCTTTCCGGACATGATGGTGAGCATGCTGGCGATCGGCGAGGAGACCGGCGAGATGGATGCCATGCTCTCGAAGGTTGCCGATTTCTACGAGGACGAGGTCAGCAGCACGGTCAAGGCGCTGACGGCGATGATTGAACCGGTGATGATCGTGGTCGTCGGCGTGATTGTCGGCACGATCCTGATTGCCATGTATCTGCCGATGGCCTCGGTGTTCGAGAACATCAGGTGAGCACCGCCGCCGCCAGCTGCTGACCGGCCAGCCAACCGGAACTCCAGCAATGCTGGAAATTAAAACCACCGGTGACGCCATCAACATCGAGCAGTTCACCGACCAGAAACAGTCCGGGCCGCCGCCGGCTCTCCATCGTGGCCAGGTTGACCTCCCCGAGCGGCACCCCCCCGGCGGTGACGAACTCCTCGCCAAAGGGTCCGCGACCGCGGATGGCATAGATGTCCTGGCGCAGGGCCTCCTGCAGGCGGCGCTGATCGCCGCGGCCGAGATCGGCCCAGCGCAGTCCGGGATCGATCCCCCGGGCCTCGAGGAGATGGCTCCAGAGGCGGCGTCCCAGGCTCGGCCAGGGTCTGGCCGCCCCCAGCTGGCGGCGGGCCAGCTCGCGACGGGCCGAGGCGAAGCGCTCCTCCAGGTCAGCCGGCGAAAGGCTGCCGCCGGTCCAGTCGATGCGGAGGCTGGCGCGATACCCCCAGGCCCGCAGATCCCTGGCGGCGAAGGCGGTGAGCCGCAGGATCGCCGGACCGCTGAAACCCCAGTGGGTGATCAGCAGGGGTCCGCGCTGGCGGTGGCGCTGGCGCCGCCGCGGAGCGGCGCCGACGGCGGCGGCGGGCAGGGGAGAAACGCCGGCGGGCCGCGCCATGGCCTCAGCCGGACCCTCCAGCTCCAGCACCACCGGATCGACCACCACCCCGGCCAGGGCGGTGAGGGGATGGGAGCCCAGGGCCAGGGTGAACAGGGAGGGAACGGGCGGCACCAGGCCATGGCCGAGGGCGCTGGCGATCCGCAGGCCGCTGGGATGGCTGCCGGTGGCCAGCACCAGACGATCGGCCTGGAGGCTGGCGCCACCGCGCAGGAGCAAGCGGAAGCCACCGCCCGGCAGGGGCTCCGCCGCCTGCAGCGCCTGACCCTCCAGGCAGCGAACGCCGGCGGTCACGGCCGCGGCCCGCAGGGTGTCGACCACGGAACTGGAGCGGTTGGAGCGGGGGAAGAGGCGGCCATCGGCCTCCTCGACCAGCTGGAGGCCATGGGCATCGAACCAGGCGACCGCATCGCCGGGGGCGAAGCGGCCGAAGGGCCCCCGCAGGGCCTGGCCGCCGCGGGGGTAGTGGCCCACCAGATCGCGGGGATCCCAGCAGGCATGGGTGACATTGCAGCGGCCGCCGCCGCTGATCCGCACCTTATGGAGCGGCTCGGATGTGGCTTCGAGGATCCACAGATCGGTGGCACCGGCTTCGGCGGCGGCAATGGCGGCCATGTAGCCGGCGGGCCCTCCCCCGGCCACCACCACGGATGCACGGCTGGGCAGCATGGGGGGATGGAGCACGCCTACCGCTTCAGTGTGGCGCCGATGCTGGACTGCACGGACCGCCACTTCCGGGTGCTGATGCGTCAGATCAGCCGCCGCTGCCTGCTGACCACAGAAATGGTGGTGGCCCGGGCCCTGCATCACATCCGCAGCGAAGCCTCAGGGCCCCGGGCGGCCGAGGCCGAGCGGCGGCTGGAGCGGCTGCTGGGCTTCGATGGCGAGGAGCGCCCCCTGGCCCTGCAGCTGGGCGGCGACGATCCGGGGCTGCTGGCGGAGGCGGCGCGGCTGGGAGCGGCCTGGGGCTATGACGAGATCAACCTGAACCTGGGCTGCCCGAGCGAGAAGGTGCAGCAGGGGCGTTTCGGAGCCTGCCTGATGGCGGACCCGGAGCGGGTGGCCCGCTGCGTGGCGGCGATGGTGGCGGCGAGCGATCGGCCGGTGACCGTGAAGCAGCGGATCGGCATCGATGCTCTCGATTCCTACGAGCACCTGCTCGGCTTCGTCGACACCCTGGCGGCCGCCGGCACGGCCCGCTTCGCGATCCACGCCCGCAAGGCCTGGCTGGATGGCCTCGATCCGAAGCAGAACCGCACGATCCCGCCCCTGCGCTGGGATCTGGTGCATCGCTTGAAACGGGACCGGCCGGAGCTGGTGATCGAGCTCAACGGCGGCCTGGAGGACCTGGCGGGCTGCCTGACCCAGCTGGAGCACGTGGACGGGGTGATGGTGGGCCGGGCCGCCTACGGCCATCCCATTCGCTGGGCGGCGGTGGACCGGGAGATCTTTGCCGATGGAGGCCGGCCGGAGGTCCGGGCGTCGGATGTGGTGATCGGGCTGGTGCCCCATGCGGAGCGCTGGTGCAGCGGTGGCGGCCGGCTGTGGGCGATCGGCCGCCACCTGGTGCATCTGGTGGAGGGAGTGCCCGGCGCCCGCCCATGGCGGCACCGGCTGACCCAGGCCGCTGGGGAGCGGGGCGCCGGGCCGGAGGTGCTGGTGGAGGCGGCACGGCAGCTGCGGGAGCGGGGCCTGTAGGACCAGGGCCCGCTGATGCCGCAGGCCGGGTCTCAGACCTCGGCGCCGCCGTAGCCGCCGTAGTCGCCACCACCCTCGGAGCCGGCGCTGCGGCGGCGACGCACGCGGCCGGAATCGAAGCCTTCGGAGCCGCGATCGCCACCGCTGCGGTCCTCCCAGCCGCGGGCGCCGGAGCCATAGCCACCCTCGCCGCCGCCGCCACGGGAGTAGCCACCGCCACCGCCGCCGTAGCCGCCGCCGCCACCACCACCACCGCCGTAGCCGCCGCGGCGGGGACCACCGCCGCCGCCACCACCGCCGCCGCCGCGGGGTTCGGCACGGTTGATGCGCAGAGGCCGGCCCATCAGCTCAGCGCCCTGGAGGCCGTTGATCGCGTTGGTCTCGAGCTCGGGGTTGGCCATCTCGACGAAGGCGAAACCACGCTTGCGACCGGTGTCGCGTTCAAGGGGGAGGGAACAGTTGGCCACCTCGCCATAGGGGGCGAACAACGCGATCACGTCTTCCTGCTCAGCACGGAAGGGAAGATTGCCGACAAAGATGCTCACGGAACGTCCAGGGGGGTCTGGAGGGCGCGAAAGGCGCCAACGACCCGACAAGATTAGACCCGCTGGCGCGATATTCCGCCATTCCAACAGCGGGCCTTCATGGTGTGATGACAGCCGCTCCCCTACCGCCTGGGCCGCGGCCAGGGTCGAGCTGACGGCGCAGGCGCTGCAGCTGGTGCTCCACCTGCTCAAAACCGGTGCCACCCTCGCTGCGGCGCGCTGCCACCACCTGACGGGGCTCGATGGTGGCGTAGATGTCGGCCTCGAAGGCGGGATGGAGCGCCTGCCAGCGTTGCAGCGGCAGATCGCGCAGCAGCACACCCTCCTGCAGACAGGTCTTCACCAGACCGCCGACCAGCTGGTATGCCTCACGGAAGGGCACGCCCCTGGCGACCAGGTAGTCGGCCACGTCGGTGGCATTGGAGAAATCGGCGGCCACGGCCTCCTCCAGCCTGGCGGGGCGGAACTCAAGACCCTCCTCAAACAGGATCGCCATCGCCTCCAGACAATCCAGGCAGGTCGCGACGCCATCGAACAGCGCCTCCTTGTCCTCCTGGAAGTCTTTGTTGTAGGCGAGCGGAAGGCCCTTGATCATCGTCAGCAGGCCGATCAGATGGCCGAAGACACGGCCGCTCTTGCCGCGCACCAGTTCGGGCACATCGGGATTCTTCTTCTGGGGCATCAGGCTGCTGCCGGTGGCGCAGCGGTCGCTGAGGGTGATGAAGCCGAATTCCTGGCTGGCCCAGAGGATCACCTCCTCGCTGAGGCGGCTGAGGTGCGCCATCACCAGGGAGGCGGCGGCCATGAACTCCACGGCGAAGTCGCGGTCGCTGACGGCATCGAGGCTGTTGGCGTAGACCCCTTCAAAGCCGAGGCTGGCGGCGGTGTGGCGGCGGTCGATCGGCACGGGGGTACCGGCCAGGGCGGCGGCGCCGAGGGGGGAGATGTTGACGCGACGGCGCACGTCGACGAGGCGCTGGCGGTCGCGCTCGGCCATCTCGATATAGGCGAGCAGATGGTGCGCCAGGGAGAGGGGCTGGGCCCGCTGCAGGTGGGTGTAACCGGGGATCAGGGTGTGGAGATGGGCCTCGGCCTGGGCCAGCAGGGCCCGCTCATAGCGGAGCAGGGCGGCATCGAGGGCGTCGATCCGCTGGCGCAGCCAGAGGCGCACGTCGGTGCCGACCTGGTCGTTGCGGCTGCGGCCGGTGTGGAGCTTCTTGCCCACCGGACCGAGCAGCTCGATCAGCCGGCGCTCAACGGCAAAATGGACATCCTCGGCCTCGAGACCGGGGCGGAAGTGACCCTCCGCCGCCTCGGTGCGGACGGATTCGAGGCCCTGCTCGAGCTGGGCGGCCTCCTCGGCGCTGATCACCCCACAGGCGGCGAGCATGCGGGCGTGGGCGATCGAACCATCGAGGTCCTGCTGAAGCAGGGCGATGTCGAAGCCGATCGAGGCATTGAAGCGCTCGATCGCCGGATGCAGGCCCTGCTCGAAGCGATCGCTCCAGCCGGCGGCCGATCCGCCGGTGACACCAGCGCCGCGGGCAGCGGCGGCATCGGGATCGGCGGCGCCCCGGGGGGCGAGGGGTTCAGCAGCCATGCACCATTGCCGCGCGCTGCCGCTCAGCTTGGCACCGTCCCCGGCGGGGGTCAGCCGCCGGGGATGGAGGGAAGGCGCAGCTCATCGCGGACCTTGAGCACCACCATCGAGGCGTCGTCGTCGAGGTGGCGGTCGCTGCCGACGAAGCGGTCAAGGCGGGCGAACAGCTGGTCGAGGATGCCCTGGGCGCCGAGGCCGGAGCGGCAGCAGGATTGGAACAGCCCGGCCAGACGCTGCTCATCGAAGCGCTCGCCGCCGAGGCCACTGGCTTCGGTGACGCCATCGGTGTAATAGAGCAGGGCATCACCGCTGTCGAGCACCACCTCGCCGCAGCCGTAGTCCGCTTCGCTCTGCAGGCCGATCAGCAGGCCGGGGGCATCGAGGCGGTCGACATGGCCGCTGCGGCGCCGCCAGATCAGCGGCGGATTATGGGCCGCATTCGCGAAGCGGAGCAGGCGAGTGGCGGGGTCGTAGTCGGAATAGAAAAGGGTCACGAAGCGATGGGACTGGGTCAGGTCCTCCATCGCCAGCTGGTTCAGGTCGTGGAGGATGCGATCGGGGGGACGGCCGCTGAGCACCTCGGCCCGGAGCATGCCGCGCAGCAGGGTCATCAGCAGACCGGCCGGGACGCCCTTGCCCATCACATCGCCGATCACCAGAGCCCAGCGGCCCTGCTGGCGCTGGCGGGGCAGGGCCTGGGGGCGGGTGGGGATGAAGTCGTAGTAGTCGCCGCCAACCTGAAAGGCGGGCCGGCAGCGGGCCGCCAGCTCGACGCCATCGATGCTGGGGCAGTGGTCGGGGAGAAGCTGGGCCTGGATCTCGGCGCCGGTGCTGAGCTGGCGGTCGAGCCGTTCATGGCGGCGCATCTCCTGCTGGAGGAGCTCGTTCTCGAGGGCCACGCCGGTGAGATCGGCCACCAGCTGCAGGTGGCGGCGGTGGACCTCGCTCCAGCAATAGCCGCGGCGGCCGCTGAACACATAGAGGCGGCCCCGCTGGCTGTTGCGAGCGACCACGGAGGTGGCGATCACCTGGGCGGGGGCGAGCAGGCGATGCAACAGCGGATCGAGCAGGGCCGCCACCGCCTCATCGCCGGACTCGGCCTGGAGGCGGCTGTCGCTGAGGGCGGCGAGTTGGCGGAGCAGCTCGGCGCAGCGTTCGCCAGGGGTGGCCTGGAGGTGCTCGCGCCAGAGGCGGCCATCGGGCTGGAAGACCACCAGCACGGCCCCCTCAGCCTCCACCAGGCGAGAGGAGACCAGGGGCACCAGCTCGAGGAAGCGGTTGAGGTTGGTGAAACTGCGCAGGGCAAAGGCGAGGGAGGCGAGCAACTCCTGGTTGCGCCGCTGTTCGCGGTTGAGGCTGTCGAGCAGCTGGCGGAAGGAGGCGACAGCGCTGGCGGTGCCGGCACTGGGGCCTGGGCTGCCGGGGGCTGCGGGGCTGGCGCTGATGGCAGGGTCAGCGGCGAGTCCGCCGCCGGTGCTGACGGCACTGCCGTTGGCCATGGTGCTGGAGCCGCCCGGCAGGCTCGGTGCCGGCGCGACGGGGGCATCGGGAGGTCCGGCGGCGGCCGCAGGCGATTCGGCGCCGACGGCGGGCAACCGGGAGCCAGGCGGGGGAGCGGCGGCGGGCGGCGGGTGGCGGGGCGCGGGGGGCGGCGGACTGCCCACGGGGGAGCCGCGAAGGACCCGAAACGTAGCAACGTTGCCCCGCAGCGGCGGCGCCTGGCCGGATCGGGGGCGCGGCGATGGGGCGGCGCTGAGGCGGGGCGGCTGCAGGGGGTCCGCAGGGGGTCCGGCGGGGATGCCGCGAGGCGCGACGGGGGATCGGGCCGGGGTGGTGCGCGGGGGCAGGACCCTCCCTAGGGTGCCGGCAGGGATCGGGCCATCGCGGGCGATGTCGATGACGCTGGAGCTGGTGGAGGAGGTGGTGGCGCCCCTGGCCCGCGCCACCGCCCTGCTGCTGGAGGCGCTCTCGGTGCTGACGGTGCTGGGGGGCCTGATGGCCATCGGCCGCGACGCCGTGCCCCGCTGGCGGCAGCGGCTGCCGCGGCGACCGTCGAACCGGGCGCGGCTGACCTTCGCCAGCTGGCTGGCCCTGGCCCTGGAATTCCAGCTGGGGGCCGACATCGTGGCGACGACGGTGAGCCCGTCGCAGACGCACCTGATCCAGCTGGGGGTGGTGGCCGTGATCCGCACCTTTTTGAATGCGTTCCTCGGCCGGGAGATCGAGGCGGAGCGGCGGCTGGAGGAACAGGAGCGGACGGCGGCGGGGCCGGCGTTGGGCGGCCTGGCCTGAGGAGGGGGGATGGCGGCAGGGACCAGGGGGCGCAGGAGGACGGGTGGTCAGGGTGGGGCTGGTTCCGCCCTGGCCGGTAGGGGCTTTGGCGGTTCTGCCTCGGCGGGTTCTGCGAGTGGTGGTCCCGCCTTTGGGGCTCCTGACTCCGGCGGTTCTGGCGAGGGCGGAACCGCCGGAGGTGGTTCCGTTGCTGGTGGCGCAGCCGCCAACCGGCCGCCGGGCCGGCCGCCGGCACCGGGGATGGTGTGGATTCCGGGCGGCAGCTTCACGATGGGTTCGGACCACCACTACCCGGAGGAGGCGCCGGCCCACCGGGTGCGGGTCGATGGGTTCTGGATGGACCGAGCGCCGGTGACCAACGCCCAGTTCCTCAAGTTCGTCAAGGCCACGGGCCATGTGACGCTGGCGGAGCAGCCGGCCGATGCCACCGCCTACCCGGACGCCCTGCCGGAGCTGCTGGAGCCGGCCTCGATCGTGTTCGTGCCGCCGCTGCGAGCGGTGGGCCAGGGGGATCCCTACCGCTGGTGGCAGTACGTGGCGGGGGCGAACTGGCGCCATCCGGAGGGGCCGGGCAGTTCGATCAAGGGACGGGAGCAGCATCCGGTGGTGCACATCGCCCATGGCGATGCGCTGGCCTATGCCCACTGGATCGGCAAGAGCCTGCCGAGCGAGGCGGAATGGGAGCGGGCGGCGCGGGGGGGCCTGGAGGGGGCGGAGTATGCGTGGGGAGCGGAGTTGCATCCGGGCGGGCGGATGCTGGCCAACACCTGGCAGGGCGATTTCCCCAACCACAACAGCCGCGCCGATGGGTGGGAGCGAACGGCGCCGGTGGGGTGTTATCCGGCCAATGGCTACGGCCTGCTCGACATGATCGGCAATGTGTGGGAGTGGACGGAGGACTGGTATCAGGAGCACGGCGTCCGGCTGGCGGCGGCCAGGACCGCAGCGGCGGGGCAGGAGGAGACGGGGCAGGCGGCAGCGGGAGAAGGCTGCTGCGCCAGCCTGGCCAGCCTCGACAACCCACGCGGCGCCAGGGATGAGGCCGCCAGCATCGATCCCAGCTCCCAGCACGGCGCGATCCCGCGCAAGGTGGTGAAAGGGGGGTCGTTTTTATGTGCACCGAGCTATTGCCGCCGCTACCGGCCGGCGGCGCGGATGGCCCAGGGCATCGATACCAGCACCTGCCATCTGGGGTTCCGCTGCCTGGTGCGACCGGTTCCGCGGGATTGAAGAGCGGAGGCGCAGGCGGCGTCTACGCAGCCGCCACCGCCACCCCCGGAGCGAGCAGCACCGTCCAGTCGCGGGCCATGTCGACCACCAACCAGCCATGGGCGGGCCCCTGGCGCAGGGCCTCGACCCGGCGGCCGCTGCTGGCGGGGCGGGCGTCGTAGGCGGAGTCGCGGCGGGCGGTGATGGGCCGATCGGATCCTGAGCGCAGCGGCAGGAGCCGACAACAGCTGACCCCTGGAGGCGATGCGATGCCACGGGCTGGAGGCCCCCACAACCAGCGAGCAGCGCGACCCCCTGACCGCCGGCATCCAGGCGAATGGCAGCAGGATGGCGAGGCACCCAGCCCCAGGCCGCGGTGAAGGCAGCAGCGATCGACCCCCAGCAAGCCAGCACCCTGGTCCGCGAACTCTGCAGCGCGGTGCGGGAGCTGGGCGGACCGCCGAGCGGCGGTGAACGGGCCGCGGCGTTGCTGCGACTCCTGGGGCTGGCGGCGGTGCTGCTGGGCGGGGCGGGGCTGTATTGGACGCTGCCGCTGGGCTGGGGAGCGATCGCGGCGGTGCTGCTGGCCGGGGTGGCCTATGCGCTGCTGTTGGTGGCCACCCATGAGATGGTGCACGGCACCCTGATTGGGCAGCCGGGTCTGGAGCAACCGCTGGCGTGCCTGCTGAGCTGGCCGATGGCCTGGCCGTACCTCACCTACAGCCGACTGCACCGGCTGCATCACCGCTGGAATGGGCTCGATGGGCGCGATCCGGAGCGAACGACACCGCTGGAGAGCGAACTGAAGGAAGCGGGCCCGCTGCGGCGATGGCTGCAACGGCGCAGGGTGGTGGTGCGGATCGTGGCGCTGGCGGGGGTGGGGCTGATTGCCGATACGGCGCTCAAGGGGATCGGGCTGCAGGGGGTGGATGGGGCGTTGAAACGGGCCAGGCTGGTGGATGGGGTCGGGGTGGTGCTGGTGCACGCCACGATGCTGGTGGTGGCGATCGAGCAGGGGGTGGTGGGGCGCTATCTGCTGTTCTGGCTGCTGCTGGAACGGGTGATCGGAGCGATCGTGCAGGCCCGTGGGCTGGTGGAACACCACGGCCTCTGGGAGGCGCAGGGCAACCATCTGCTCACCCAGCTCTACGGCTCCCGCAGCGTCGAGGCCAGCCCGATCGTCAATGCCCTGATGGGAGGCCTACCGCACCACAGCGCCCACCACGCCTTCCCCTGGATCAGCAGCGGCCGACTGCCCGAGGCCAGCCAGCGGATCGCGGCGGTGCTGGCGCGCCACGGGGCGGCCGGATTGCCGACGGCGAAGGGCTATGGGCAGGCGCTGCAGGAGCTGGGGCGAGGGGAGAAGGGGTGAGCCGTTTGGAGGGTGCGTTGGCCGGCGCTGGGTCTGCTGATACCAGCAGCCGTCGTCAGGTCCATGGCCAACCAACGCCCGTCGGGCCTGATCCAGCGCTACCGGGAGGAGCTGCAGGTTCGCCATAACGCACGCCGCACGGTGGAGACCGATGAGCAGTGGCTGCGGCGGCTCCTGCGCGTCCACCGGATGCGTCAACCGCGCGCGATGGGGGAAGCCGAGATCCATGCGTTCCTGAGCCATCTGGTGACAGAGGAGAGGGTGAGTGCCTCCACGCAGAACCAGGCGCTGGCGGCCTTGCTGTTTCTCTACCGGGAACTGCTGGAGTGGGGATGTGGAGAACCTGGAGGGGGTGGTGCGCGCCCGCAAGCGTCAGCGCCTTCCCGTGGTGCTCACGGTGGGTGAGGTCAGGGCCGGGTTTGGCCATCAGGGTGAAACCGAGGCCCTGGTGGCCCAACTGCTCTGAGGCACCACCTGGATCCGAGCCTTGTGCATCGGGCCTTGCGTGCTGCCGTGCAGGCGGCGGGGATCAGCAAGCCAGCCACCTGCCACAGCTTCCGTCATTCGTTCGCCACACCCCCTGCTGGAGCAGGGCGCCGACATTCGCACGATTCAGGAGCTTCTGGTTCACAGCGATGTGAAGACGACCATGATCTACACCCATGTGTTAAACCGCGGTCCGCCAGGGGTGCGCAGCCCCGCTGACCTGCTCTGAGGCTCCGGGGTGTTATGCGGACCGCGTAACAAACTATGTCGGATAGGGGGGGTGCGGTAATATTGCTGTTAGTTGAGAGTTGGTTGCCAAGATGTGAAAGGATCGGTAGCTTATGCGGCAAAAGCCACTAGGCGGCAGCTTCTGCGGACCACCGAAACACTGTTGGGCCGACCGGGTCAGCAACAAAGCTCAGCAAGTGGAGTTCGATGATATAGTGATGTCAAAGAATTCACAGCCTGTACTGAATTGGGCTGCTTAACACACATGCCATGTCTGACAATCCACGTAGGGCTAAGCGTAACTACGAGTGGGATCCGGAGCGAAAATTGTTTATCCAGCAGGGCATTGCTAGCGATGGCGATGCTGATCCCGAGGATTTCAGCAGTCTGTCGAGTTTCTCGATTGAGCAGTTAGCACTACTTCCTGATTGGCTTGTTCCCTTATCTCGCAGGCATGAACTTAATGAGTATAAGGCTCAACGTGAGAGAGAAGCTCGCATTAAGCTGCAGGAGGCCTGGATGTTGGGTAGCCAGAAACATAAGGCCATTTCAGAATCCAGCAGATTAGGCAATAGTATGGGAGATGTGCAATATGGCCCGCGTGGCGGACGTTACACCCTAGAGATTACTCGCGATGGAAGGTTATACAGACGTTACTTTTAGTTGTATCATGGAATTGATTCTTTTCCGATGATCGCACACATTAGCTGGGATGAAGTGACAATGAAGGTTCTCAGTATTGCGTACATATGAGCAGCCCAACAGGCCCCTCGAGTGGACAGGCCACCATCAGCTCCTCGCTCCGCTGCCCCAAGCTCCCTGCCTGCCACTCAGGGGCAGCGTTAGGCGGATTTTCCAGAGCTGCAGAGCGGTGCAATCTTTGCCGTTTAAGGATTCGTAGGCGATCAATCCTTGGTCTGGCTTTGCCATGAGTCTTGCCTACGGCAGCAAGGGGCATACACTTGTATAGGCCACCAAAGAAAGAAGCTTCCAGAAGGAATACGGCATGAGGCTGGTCCGCAACACTGGCAACGACCGGGTTATCGACCTCGTGAGGCCCCTGCTCAGCTCGGGCCAGGAGGTGGGAGTCGTGAGTGCCTCCCTCTCCGCGTTTGCCTTTGCAGAACTCCTCCCCGGGCTGCAAGCGATCGAGCGATGCCAGCTGGTCTTGCCACCGGAGGGATCGGATCTGCAGCTGCTGGGTTCCGAAGCTGACCGGCCTGCGCGCAACCGTCTGCAGGCCCGCTGGCTGGCCGGAAAGCTGGCCCGTTGGATCACGAACAAAGTGGATCTGCGGCGTGCCAAGTCGGCGGTGCCACAAGGTGCCATGGTCGTCCGAGAGGGAGATGATCGGCCAGTACAGGCCTTGCTCGGCTCACTCGCCTTTAGTAGCGATGGGCTGGGGGTCACACCCGGCAACCCCTTAAGCCTGATTCAGGCATCGGAAAGCCCTGAGGAGGCCAAGCTGATCGACGAGTGGTTCCTATCCCAATGGAACGGACTTGCCGAAGACCCGCAAGCTAAGACCTCCCTGCTTGATTCACTTCGCCAGATAGCGAGTCACCGCGACCCTTATCTCGTCTACATCCTCACTCTTCATAGCCTATTTAGCAGTCATGAAGACCAACTCGATGAGGATCAGATTGTCAATGCTGCGACCGGAATCCGCAATACAGTTGTCTGGCAGAAACTCTACAAGTTTCAACGGGATGGTGTTGTTGGAGCCATCGACAAGCTGAATCGGTTTGGCGGTTGCATCATTGCCGACAGTGTGGGGCTCGGAAAGACATTCGAAGCCCTGGCCATCATCAAATACCACGAGTTACGCAATGACCGTGTTCTCGTACTTTGCCCAAAGCGCCTACGTGACAACTGGACGATCTACAAAGCCAATGATCGCAGAAACATCCTGGCAACTGATCGGTTCAACTACGACGTTCTCAATCACACCGATCTGTCCCGCGATGGAGGCCTGTCAGGAGATATTGATCTTGGCTACATCAATTGGGGAAATTATGATCTTGTCGTGATTGATGAATCTCATAACTTCCGCAACAAGCGAACACCGAAAATGGGCGGTGAAACCCGGTACGACCGCTTGATGCGCAAGATCATCCAAGAGGGTGTGAGAACGCGAGTGCTGATGCTTTCCGCAACCCCGGTCAACAACCGGATGGCAGACCTACGCAATCAGATTGCCTTTGCCACTGAAGCCAACGACGCGGCTCTACTGGGGCAAGGGATTGGCAGCATCGACGCGACCACCCGGCTGGCCCAGAAGCAGTTCAACCGGTGGCTGGATCTAGATGATCTTAATCGCACGCCACAGCTCTTGATGGAGATGCTGGGCTTTGACTATTTCACATTGCTGGATACACTCACCATTGCCCGTTCACGCAAGCATGTCGAGAAGTACTATGGAATCGCTGAAACAGGGAAGTTCCCAGAGCGGCTGAAGCCCATCAACATCAAGGCCGATGTAGATCTCAGTGGCACCTTCCCTCCCATCGGCGATATCAATCTGGAAATCCGCCGACTCAACCTGGCATCTTATGCGCCGCTACGTTATTTGCTGCCCCACAAGCAAGCGGCCTACGATCAGAAATACAGCGTTGAGGTAAAGGGAGGCCTGGGCTTGTTCCGTCAGGTGGATCGGGAGGAGAGCCTGATCCATCTGGTCCGCGTGAATGTTCTCAAGCGTATGGAGAGCTCGGTGGCCTCCTTCGCGCTGACAGTGGAGAGGCAACTCAGGGATGTTAAAGCCACTTTGGAGCGGATCGAAGAGCAAACCCTTGAAGTAGAGGAAATCGACATTGCCGATGTGGATTTTGACGATCCTGCCTTCGAGAGCCTGTTAGTGGGCCGAAAAATCAAGGTACTACTCCAAGACGTTGATCTGATTCGTTGGAAGCAAGACCTGGTGGAAGACCGCAACCGCTTGGCAAACCTTCTCGCCGCCGCACGGGCCGTGGAACCATCCCGGGATGCAAAGCTGAAAGAACTGAAGGCAATGATCCGCCAGAAGATCCAATCACCAATCAACCCAGGCAACCGCAAGCTGATCATCTTCACGGCCTTTGCCGATACAGCCCGCTACCTCTACGACCAACTTGCCGGCTGGGCGAAAACTGATTTACAGCTTGAATCAGCACTTGTCACGGGTTCAGGCAACAACCTCACCACCCTGCCGAAACAACGGCGTGATCTTACATCTATCCTCACCTCCTTTGCACCCCGCGCCAAGGAGCGCCCAGAAGACATGGCGGATGAGGGTGTACTCGATCTACTGATTGCCACCGATTGCATTTCCGAGGGCCAGAACCTGCAGGACTGCGATTGGCTGATCAACTACGACATCCATTGGAATCCAGTGCGGATCATTCAACGCTTCGGCCGTATCGATAGGCTTGGATCTCCGAATGCCTGCATCCAGCTCGCCAACTTCTGGCCGAATATAGAACTGGAGGAGTACATCAACTTAGAGCAGCGGGTCAGTGGCCGGATGGTGCTGCTCGATATCTCGGCTACTGGCGAGGAAAATCTGATTGAACAGCAGTCTGGCAATCCAATGAATGACCTGGAGTATCGGCGCAAGCAACTGTTCAAATTACAGGATGCTGTGATTGATCTTGAGGATCTTTCCACGGGTGTTTCGATTGCAGACCTCACCCTCACCGATTTCCGCATTGATTTGGCCCAATTCACCAAGGCCAATCCAAGCCTGTTGGAGAATCTGCCACTCGGCACCTCGGCCGTTACTACCAGCAGCGATCTGGACATTCCACCGGGCATGATCTTCTGCCTAAGGGCAGAGGCAGGAGCAGCTGAGCAGATCACTGATAGTGGCTATCCGCTGGCCCCGAACTACCTGATCCATTTGGGGGAAGACGGAGCCGTACTACTTCCCTATACCCAGGCCAAGCAGATCCTGGATCGCCTGAAGCGGGTCTGCCTAGGGCGTGATCTACCCGACGCTGGCGCCTGTGCTCTCTTTGATCGCAGCACAAAGAACGGAGAGGACATGCGCCAAGCCCAGCGGCTGCTGGCCTCTGCCGTGGCCTCTGTGGTTGGCAAGAGCGAAGAGCGGGCCGTGGCGAGTCTGTTCAGCCCAGGCGGCACCCATGCCTTGGCCGGTGAATTCGCAGGCAGCAACGATTTCGAAGTGGTTGCTTTCCTAGTGGTGCTGGCCGAGGAGCCAGCATGAAGGCATCGCTGCTCCTTGATGCCCTCGATCTGCCCGCGACAGCCATGGTCGAAAAGCGAGTGCCCAAGACCTTGCTGCTGGAGCACGGGGCGCCCACGCCCGCCGACAAGCGGCAAATCAACGAAGGAATCGAGCAACTCGTCTGGGTGGCCGCCCTCAAGCCCACCACGATCGGTGTGGCGGAGTATCGGGACGAGTTGCGGGAGGTTCTGGAGATTGCTGTGCTGCGGCTCACGTTGCGGGCAACCGCCAAGGCGGGCCGCCTGATCGAACTGGTCCACCGCTCTGTGCCCTATCCCGTGCTGCTGATTGCCGAGCAGGGTTCCACTGTTGGCCTATCTGCCGCCCACAAACGCTGGTCTCAAGCTGAGGCGGGCAAGACGGTGCTGGAGGGTGATGTGGTCACCGTGGAGTGGGACTCAGAACAGGACGCTGAGCGCTGGCCTGGCTTCTGTGATGCGGTCGCCTTGGGTCAACAGCCACGCATCAACCTGCAGGCGTTGTATCAGGGCTGGATCGATACGCTCTTGGCCCTACAGGCCGCTCACGTCACAGGCGCCTTTGCAATGGCCCCCAACGCCGCGCAGGCTGAGCAGCGCCGCGAGGCTCTGCAAGAATCAGCACGCCTGCACAAGGAGATCGCCCGCTTGCGGGCCACCGCCGCCAAGGAAAAGCAGATGTCCCGGCGCGTAGATCTGAACCTGGAACTCAAGCGCCTGGAAGCAGCCCTCGCTGCCGCCCACGCCAACCTCTGAAGCACGACGCCACCATGCAGAAACTGACAGCCGCCTCCCCCGAGACCCATTCCCCCGACCTGGTGGCGGAAAACCTGGCTGCGTTGCAGGCGCTGTTCCCCGAACTGATCACCGAGGGGCCGGATGGTGTGGCGGTGAATATCGATGTGCTCAAGGCGCTCGTGGGCGATAAGACCGTGAGCGATGCCGATGAGAAGTACGGCCTCAACTGGCATGGCAAACGCCGTGCCCGCCAGCTGGCGCTCACCCCTTCGACGGGAACCCTGCGCCCTTGTCCGGAGGACAGCGTGGATTGGGACACCACCCAGAATCTCATGATCGAGGGTGACAACCTGGAAGTGCTCAAGCTCCTTCAGAAGAGCTACGCGGGGAAGGTGAAGCTTATCTACATTGACCCGCCCTACAACACTGGCAAGGATTTTGTCTATCCCGATAACTTTCAGGATAATATCAAGAATTACCTAGAACTCACCGGCCAAACGGGGGGCGGAGGCAAGAAACTCTCCACCAATACCGAAGCCTCAGGACGCTTTCATACAGATTGGCTGAACATGATGTATCCGCGCCTAAGGCTGGCACGGAATCTACTTAGAGAGGATGGAGCGATATTCGTCTCCATTGACGACCATGAACTCAACAGTCTTGGAGCCATCCTTGACTCAATATTTGGAGTTGAGAACTTCGTTGGCGTATTCGTCTGGGAGAAGCGAACCACTCGCGAAAACAGAAAGGTATTCTCAGTAAACCACGACTATATTGTTTGTTATGCGCGAGAGAAGGCATTCTTTGAAGCGGCAAGGTGCCTGCTCCCTCGCAGCGATGAAAATGAGGATCGCTTCTCAAACCCGGACGACGATCCTCGAGGACCATGGCAATCTGTATCAATGAATGCGCAAGCCGGCCCTGGTCGGCGTAAAGAACAGTTTTATACAGTTACAACACCTTCCGGACGCAAAGTAGAGCCGCCCTCTGGGCGCTGCTGGGTGTACACGGAAGATCGATTTGAAGAACTGATTTCGGATCGCAGAGTCTGGTTCGGGGAGAACGGAGAAAATGTTCCTAGAATGAAGTGCTTTCGAAGCGAATCAAATGATGGCATTGTGCCACACACATTATGGCGGGCGGAAGAAGTAGGCACCACCGACACTGCGAAGAAAGCTATTAAGGACTTGTTCAAGGGGATTGAAGTCTTCGACACTCCGAAGCCAATTCCGTTGCTGCAACGGATTGTCCAGATTGGCACCAATGATCAACACTCTGACATCATCCTGGATTTCTTCGGGGGAGCTGCTCCAATTGGCGAAACAGCCTATCGGCAAAATCTTGCTGACTCGGGGCGACGTCGCTTTATTGTTATTCAACTGCCCGAGACACTACCTGATGATTCGCCCGCACGGCAATTAGGGTATGAGACGTTGAGCCAAGTGGCAACTGATCGTCTGCGCCGCGCTGGCAAACAGTTGAAAGATCTGAATCCACTATTCAATGGTGACCTCGGCTTCCGCGTCTTCAAGCTCGATTCAACTAATATCCAAGAGTGGGCCCCAGATTGCGACAAGATCGCCGAAACCCTTGAAGCCTCCATCGAGCACCTCAAGACTGACCGCACTGAGCAGGACATCCTCTTTGAGCTTCTGCTCAAGCTGGGCCTTGATCTCTGCGTGCCAATTGAAACCCAAAAGATGGAAGGAAGTGCAAAGCACATCCACGACCTCCACTCCATTGGTGGAGGCTCACTGCTGGTCTGCCTTTCCAAATCCATTCCGCAGGACGATGTGGAGCCTCTGGCCCTCACCCTCGTGGCATGGAACCAGGTATTGAAACCTGCTGGAGACACCACTGTCGTCTTCCGCGACAGTGCCTTTGCTGATGACGTGGCCAAGACAAACATCACCGCCATCCTCCAGCAGCACGGCCTTGAGACCGTGAGAAGCCTGTGAATAAAGATCTTCTACAAAAGATGCAAAGCCAGTTCGATGCTCTTGCTCGCAAGGAGCCAGGCGCCGATGAGGTGGAGTTCTGGTTTGCCCGTGACCTGCAGGAGCCCCTTGGATATGCCCGTTGGGAGAACTTCATCACCGCGATCCAGCGGGCAATCGAGTCCTGCAGGACAACGGGGTACGACCCGGACCACCATTTTCGTGGCGTCACGAAAATGGTCCCCATCGGCAGCGGTGCGGGTCGATCGATTGATGACTTCATGCTCACACGCTATGCCTGCTATCTGATCGCCCAGAATGGTGATCCGCGTAAAGAGCCAATTGCTTTTGCTCAAAGTTACTTTGCCGTTCAGACCCGGAAGCAGGAGCTGATCGAAGAGAGGATGAACCTGCTACGCCGAATGGAGGCACGGGAGAAGCTGCGCGCATCAGAGAAGACACTCTCAGACAATATTTATGAGCGGGGCGTCGATGACGCTGGGTTTGGACGAATCCGATCCAAGGGCGATGCTGCGCTCTTCGGAGGTCACACAACAAAAGCGATGAAAGAGAAATATGGCATCACCCAAACACGACCGCTGGCCGACTTCTTGCCCACGTTGACTATTGCCGCCAAGAATCTGGCGACAGAAATGACCAACCACAACGTTCAGCAAGCTGACCTTAAGGGAGAGCCTGCCATCACCGAGGAGCACGTACAGAACAATACAAGCGTTCGTCAGATGCTGAATGAACGTGGAATCAAGCCGGAAGCTCTGCCAGCCGAAGAAGATATCAAAAAGCTGGAGCGGCGCGTCAAAACCGATGAGAAGAAGTTGGGCAAGAAATCAGGACGTCTGCCGCAAAAGGGAAGCGAAACATGAAACTTCACTTCGAACCAAACCTCGACTACCAGCTGCAAGCGATCGAAGCAGTTTGCGACCTCTTCCATGGGCAGGAAACCTGTCGTACGGAGTTCACCGTCACGAGGGAAGCTGCCGGGGGGCAACTTTCATTGCTGGAGAATGATCTTGGCATCGGTAACCGGCTCACACTGCTCGACGACCAATTGCTGGCCAACCTGCACGCCATTCAGCTGCGCCACGGCCTTGCGCCCTCAGCTGCGCTCGAATCAGGCGACTTCACTGTGGAGATGGAAACTGGCACCGGCAAGACATATGTCTATCTGCGAACCGTATTCGAGCTCAACAAGCGCTACGGCTTCACCAAGTTTGTGATCGTGGTGCCCTCGGTGGCCATCAAAGAAGGTGTCTATCACACCATTGAGACTGTAGCTGAACACCTCAAGGGCCTCTACGCGGGAACCCCCTTCGACTTCTTTATCTACGACTCTGCCAAACTTGGCCAGGTGCGCAACTTTGCCACCAGCCCCCAAATCCAGATCATGGTGATGACGGTGGGCGCCATCAACAAATTCGGCGATGAGCAGCAGGCGCAGACAGAGGAAGCAGACGAGACCGCCCGGCGAGAGAAGTCTAAGAATGTGATGTATCGCCCCAGCGAAAAAACCGGCGGCGAGAAGCCCATTGACTTGATCAGAGCAACGTGCCCCATCCTGATTGTTGACGAGCCCCAAAGCGTGGAAGGCGGGCTGGATGGCAAGGGCAAGAAGGCCATGGCGCGCATGAATCCTCTATGCAACTTGCGTTACTCCGCAACCCCGAAGCAGGCACATCACATGGTCTACAAGCTCGACGCGGTGGACGCCTACGAGCGCAAGCTTGTGAAGCAGATCGAAGTGGCGGCAGCCTCGGTGGAAGGTGGATTTAACAAGCCGTTTGTTCGGCTGCTATCCGTGAGCAACAAAGGTGGTATTCGCGCAAAGGTGGAACTCGACATGCAGGCAGGTTCTGGTGTCGTACGCCGAGAAGTCTTTGTGCAAGACGGAGACCTTCTTGAAATGACAACCCAAAGGGCCGTGTACCGCGATTTCAGAATTGGTGAAATTCGCGGAGCCAAGGGCACAGAGTTTCTTGAGCTTTGCTATCCCGGTGGCGAGTCGTTTCTACATATCGGAGAGGCCTATGGAGATGTCGAGCCCCTTGCGATCCAGCGCCAGATGATCAAACGCACCATCAAGGAACATCTGGACAAGGAGAAGCGGCTACGCCCCCAGCGCATCAAGGTGCTCAGCCTGTTCTTCATCGATTCTGTGGAGAAATATCGGTTATACGACTCCGAAGGCAACAAAATGAATGGCGAATATGCCCGCATCTTTGAAGAAGAATACCGCCGCCTCGCCAATCATCCCGACTACCAGACCCTCTTCCAGGAAGTAGATCTTACAACTGCTCCTGCAGAGGTGCACGACGGATACTTTGCCATCGACAAGAAGAAAGTGGGTGGCAAGACTGTGGAGATATTCAAAGATTCCAAGGGTGAAGGAACCACCAAGGCTGACGACGACACCTACAACTTGATTATGCGTGATAAGGAGAAGCTCCTCAGCCTTGATACGCCGTTGAAATTCATCTTCTCGCATTCCGCACTCAGAGAGGGCTGGGACAATCCAAACGTCTTCCAGATCTGCGCACTGCGGGAAATGTCCTCCGAGCAGCAGCGCCGCCAGACCATTGGCCGTGGCCTGCGCCTCTGCGTGAACCAAGACGGCGAACGTCCGCCGGGCTTTGAGTTCAACACGCTGACTGTGATCGCCACCGAGAGCTACGAGCAGTTCGCTGAAAATCTCCAGAAGGAAATCGAAACCGATACCGGCATTCGCTTTGGCGTCGTTGAAGCCCACCAGTTCGCTGGTCTTACCATCTTCGGAGCCGATGGCCAACCCGCCCCGCTGGGACTTGATCAGTCGAAACAGCTCTGGGAATTCCTAAAGACTGAAAAGTTTCTCAATGCCCAAGGCAAGGTACAAGACGCTCTGCGTGCAGCGCTCAAGAACGACACATTGACCCTGCCTGAGCCGTTCGCGGCCCAGCTCCCACAAGTGAGGGAGATCCTCCGCAAGCTTGCCGGCCGTCTGGAGATTAAAAACGCTGACGAACGCAGGCAAATAAAGAGCCGCCAGGCCGTGCTGCACGGTGCGGACTTCAAGGCACTGTGGGATCGCATCAAGCACAAAACCACCTACCGGGTGCAGTTCGACAACGAGGCCCTACTGTCCAACTGCATTAAGGCGCTGGCAGAAGCACCATCCATCGCCAAGACTCGTCTGCAATGGCGCAAGGCCGACATTGCCATTGGCCTCTCGGGTGTGGACGCCACTGAGAAGTCCGCCGCACCCGTGACCCTCGACGAGAGCGACATTGAACTGCCCGACATCCTGACCGATCTTCAGGACAAGACCTCGCTCACGCGTCGCAGCATTTACCGCATCCTCGTGGATAGCAGGCGGCTCGATGATTTTAAGCGCAACCCGCAGCAGTTTATCGAGCTGGCCGCTGAGATCATCAACCGCACCAAACGTATGGCCTTAGTGGATGGCATCAAGTACCAGCGGATCGGAGATGATGCCTACTATGCCCAGCAGTTGTTCGAGAGCCAGGAGCTATCGGGTTATCTCAAGTCAATGATCGATGCCAGCAAGTCGGTCCATGAACAGGTGATTTACCAATCGGACATCGAACGAACCTTTGCCGAGGACCTTGAGAAGAACGAGGCGATCAAGGTCTACGCCAAGCTCCCAGCCTGGTTCAAGGTTCCCACTCCCCTTGGACCATACAACCCAGACTGGGCTGTCCTGGTTGATAGGCCTGAGGGGGAGCGTCTGTATCTGGTAGTAGAAACAAAAAGCAGCTTGTTTACGGACGACTTGCGCGACAGAGAAAGCGCGAAGATCAACTGTGGCAAGGCACACTTCAAGGCGCTTGCGATCGGTAATAATCCCGCAGGGTATTTGGCTGCGCGATCTGTTGACGATGTCTTGGCTGTCTTGTAATGCCGCATCTATTTTGCTTATCCGGCTACTGTCGACTTGTGCAATGGCTAACCGTCTAACGAATAAGGATAGATCGCGCGAAGCCGCGATCTTATCCGGTCGTTGGACTAGCCCTTTTGGCTATCGATCAGCCAGCCATGGTAGATACGTCAGCCCGAGTCTCGGCTTTCCTTCTGGATGCGTGCGGGAGACGA
>CAIZQU010000033.1 GCA_903935205.1 uncultured cyanobacterium
CCACGCCCGGCTCCATGCTGAACTCACCGGCCTTCTGCGTCAACACTGCCCGGTCTGCGACGAACGTCACCTGGTGCTGCTTGGCTGGATGGTCACCGGTCTTCTGCTCAGCCAGACCGTCTGTTTTGACCAGTGGAAGCGATCCATTCCGTTGAACCGCTGCCTGCCGGCCAGCTGGCAGCGGCGCTGCCGGCGATGGCTGGCCAACAGTCGCATCGACGCCGAGAAGCTTTACAGCCCACTGCTGCTCTGGGCGATGCAGCAGTGGCAAAAGCCAGGCCACACCTTGCATCTGGCGCTTGACACCACGGTGCTCTGGAACCGCTTCTGCGTCGTGGTTCTCTCCGTCGTCTGCCACGGGCGGGCCGTTCCACTGCTCTGGCAGACGCTCGAGCATCCCAGCGCCAGTGTCAGCGCTGAGGTGGTGATCGCCCTACTGGAGCGGGCTGATCGCCTGCTCAACGGGTTCGACGCGATCACAGTGTTGGCAGATCGGGCTTTCCCCAGTGCCGAGCTGCTCGGCTGGTTTGAGGGAAGGCCCCGCTGGAGCTATGTGATGCGGCTGCGCGCCGATACCTGGATTCACGGAACCGCCGCGCCGATGGGCTGTGAAGTGCGTCGGCTCCGTTTACCCCGCGGCCATTGCCGGGGATTCCGTGATGTGCGGCTCTGGGACGGCAGCCGCCAGACCAGTCTGGTTCTCGCTCGGCCCGTCGGCATCACGGTCGCCGAACCTTGGTATCTGGTCAGCAACCTGGAGCCCAGCCTTGATCTGGTCTGGGCTTACGGCCAGCGCTTCTGCTGTGAACAGCTGTTCCGTGACCAGAAATCGGGAATTTTTCAGCTGGAGCGCAGTGGCCTGCGGGATCCTGCCCGAATCGATCGGCTGCTGTTGGTGGTTGCGATCGCTGTCCTGATCAGCGCTCTGCAGGGTTATGCGGTCAGCCTGGCTGGTGAAAGGCGCCGCGTCGATCCCCACTGGAAACGTGGGCTGAGCTTTGCCCGCATCGGCCTGCACTGGCTGCAGCAGAGCGTGATCGCTTCCGGCCGAATGCTTCTCGCCTGGATGCCGATCCCGCTACAGGCACTGGAGCCTTGTATCCCCAGCCGTGGCGTCTGGCGACGGCAGAAAAAGCCTTGGTTCTCGCGGATTGAACTCCCACCGCTGCCTCCACCCACGGCGGCGATGGCAATCGCATGACGGTTTCGGATGAGATGTGTCCGTCAGTCAGGGAACACCGACCGCTGGATTGACCGGCTGTTCCAGTCGGCTTGGGGCTCCCGGCGGGAATCAAGCCAAGACGGCCGACAGATTCAGGGCAGCAGAAGCGGGAGCCAATCGGCAAGATCGCTGTTGTGGCGGTCGTGGGGCCGCATCAATGGTCGGACAGATCCCGGCGATGCCTGATCGAATGAGCAGGAAAGTCATGCACTGGCGAGCAGCGAGATCGTCTCAATGGCACCTCGAAAAATTGAGATTCCAGGGTCACCCAACACCAGGGTCACCCAACAATTGAGACTCATTACCTCGACAGGGCCGACTTGAACCCAAATCCATGGAAAAGGCAATTTTTCGAGGTGCCCTCAATCTGCACATGAAAATATCGCTTCCATCCGCGCCGTGAATACTGCTGGCAGCCCGTCAGTTCCCATCGCGCTGGATGCTTGCAGCCCAGTTCTCCCAACCGTCTCTCGCGCTCTCGCGGCGCTGCCCACCTCCAGCACCGGGGCTGGCGCCATCGGCTTCCGCGCCGGTCAGGCCCCGGGGGGCCGCAGCCGCAGGCGCCGTGGCGGCCGCGAGGGGCTGCTGCCGCGGCGTTCCAGTTCGGCGCGGAAGCCATCGCTGGCGCTGGATCGGGTGCGTTCGCGCTCCAGACGCTCGACGCCCTGCTGAATCAGCACCTTGGCCATGTTGCTGACGGTGCGGGATTCATCCTCCGCCAGAGCAGCCAGGCGCTGGCAGAGCTCCTCGGGAAGCACCACCTGAATTCTGGGCGACTTGGGGCGCCCGCTGGAGGAGGTCTGGCGGGTGGGCACGCCCCTGGGATCCGGTGGGATAGGAATCAGTGTACTGAGGCAGGCAAGGTTAGTATCCAGGGGTAGGCTTGCGGAACGGATCGCTCTCCCCCAGCCGCCCCAATCCATCCCGAACCAGCCGCAACCCCGCGCCCCAGACGTGCAGCCCAACCCGGCAGCTGCCGTCCCAGTCCCAGACCTAGCCATCAGCCATCAGCCATCAGGGCACCGTCACCGACGTCCCGCCCTGATCCACCGGCTGATCCACCGGAGCGTCATCCGTCCACGAGCCCCCGCTCCTGATCCACCCCGGCCACGATCCCGCCCGCTGGACGCCCGTCCCAACGGCCCGACCGCCAGGCCAGAGGTAACGGATGCCGGTCCCCATCCCCAGAGCCCCACCCCACCCCAGGACCCCTCTCCTCGCCGGCCCGCCGCCGACCGAACCATGGCCACCCCCCGTCAGCCCGCCCTCACCAGCAGCGAATCGAGACCCCCGCAGCGGCCCCGGCGCAGCCGGGCCGTGGCCGCAGGCAGCACCCCACCACGGCGCGCCGCCAAGCCGGAACCCAGCGATGTGCTCGTCTCGGCGGTGATCAGCACGTATCTGCTCACCCATCTCCACCACGTGCTGCAGCGGGCCGAATACGGGGCCCAGCAGGAGGGTCGCCAGGGACTGGCCGCCAACTACGCCCAACTGCGCAAGGTGCTCTGCCTGGATGCCCGCAGCATGGAGGACGCCAGCGCCACCGGCACCGAGGACGACAGCCACCCCAACGCCGCCTGAACCGCCGGGGGACAGGCCCAAAGGGAAAGGAGTGGGCGCTGGCCTGCTCAGGAGATCCTTTCCACGGATGCCGATCATTCGCCCTGGCCGGGCCTGGCCACGACAAGCCGCGCCCAGGCAGCCTCGTCCGGCCCATCCCCAGGGCTTGCGGCCGGCAGGACACCGTGGCGCAGCACGGACTGCAGGACCTAGCGTCGGTGCAGCCTCCCAGGTTCGATGAGCGCAGAGAACGCCGCCGCTCTCTATGGGCACATCAGTGCCGATGCCGAATTGACCCAGTCCCTGTTCCGCCAGGCCCTCCAGGATCCGAGCGGAGCCATCTCACGCATCGTCGCGATCGGGGAGGAGCAGGGGTTGCCGGTGACGGCCGAGCTGGTGCGGGCCCATCTGGCCAGCCTCGATGACGGCGCCACCAGCCGCTGGCTGCTCAAGGCCCGCGGCGGCCTCTGAGCTCAACGCTGGAATCTCCAGGGACGAACGGAGGCGTCCCGGCGGCCGTTCGCCGGCCCCTCCGCCCCGGGCCCAGCTGAAGAACAGCCAATAGCTCACAAGGGCCAATCCGGCCGCCACCACCAGGGCGGCCACCTGCTCGAGCCTGCGGATCATCGCGACCGTCCTGACGCTGAACGCCAGTCTGCCGCCAGGTCCGCGGAACCCGGCAGGCCGGCGGGGGATGATGCCCTGATGTTCAGAACAGGGCTGTGCTGCGCCTCGAACGGATCGGCAAGATCTACCCCACCGGCGAGGTGCTCCGCGATGTGAGCTGGGAGGTGAAGGCGGGCGATCGGATCGGGCTGGTGGGGGTGAATGGGGCCGGCAAATCCACCCAGATGCGGATCATCGCCGGCCTCGAGGAACCCAGCAGCGGCCAGGTGGTCAAGCAGGGGGCTCCCCGCATCGTCTATCTGCAGCAGGAATTTGACGTCGATCCCCACCGCACGGTGCGCGCAGAGCTGTTCCAGGCCTTTGGCGAAGCCGCCGAGGTGCTCAATCGCCGCACCGCCGTGGAGGAGGCGATGGAGAGCGAGGCGGCAGCCGATCCCGAGCAGCTCGACCGTCTGATCGCCGAGCTGGGGGGCCTGCAGAGCCGCTTCGAAGCGCTGCATGGCTACGAACTCGACGCCCGCATCGACAAACTGCTGCCCACGATCGGCTTCAGCGCCGAAGAGGCCGAGCGCCGGGTGGGCGACTATTCGGGCGGCTGGCAGATGCGGATCGCCCTCGGCAAGATCCTGCTCCAGGAGCCCGATCTGCTGCTGCTTGACGAACCCACCAACCACCTGGATGTCGAGACGATCCAATGGCTGGAGGGCTACCTGATCGGTCTGAGCGTGCCGCTGGTGGTGATCAGCCACGACCGCACCTTCCTGGATCGTGTCTGCAACCAGATCGTCGAAACGGAGCGGGGCGTCTCGCGCTGCTATCTCGGCAACTACAGCCAGCATCTGGAGCAGAAGGCATTTGAGCGCGAGGCGGGCCTCGCCGCCTACGAACGGCAGCAGAAGGAGCTGGCCAGCCAGCAGGCCTACATCGACCGCTTCCGTGCCAGCGCCACCCGCAGCACCCAGGCCAAAAGCCGCGAGAAGCTGCTGGAGAAGGTGGAGCGGATCGAGGCGCCGCTGGAGGGTGTGGCGGGACCCCGCTTCCAGTTCCCGCCGGCGCCCCGATCCGGTCGCCAGGTGGCCACGATCCGCGACCTCAGCCACAGCTATGGCGATCGCATCCTCTTTCTCGGGGCCGATCTTGAAGTGGAACGGGGCGAGAGGATCGCGTTCGTGGGGCCGAACGGCGCCGGCAAATCAACCCTGCTGCGGCTGGTGATGGGCCTGGAGCAACCCGACGAGGGCCAGGCCGGCCTCGGCAGCCACAACGTGGTGGCTGGCTATTTCGAACAGAACCAGGCCGAGGCCCTGGACCTGTCGCGGCGGGTGATCGACACCCTGTTCGAGGCGGTGCCCGACTGGACCCAGACCCAGGTGCGCTCGCTGCTGGGCAATTTCGGCTTCAGCAACGACAGCGTCTTCAAGGAGGTGGGCCAACTCTCCGGCGGTGAGAAGGCCAGGCTGGCCCTGGCCCTGATGCTGCTCACCCCCTGCAACCTGCTGGTGCTTGATGAGCCCACCAACCACCTCGACATCCCCGCCAAGCAGATGCTGGAAGAGGCCCTGATGGCCTACGAGGGGGCCGCCCTGCTCGTCTCCCACGACCGCTATTTCATCAGCCGGGTGGCCAATCGGATCGTTGAGTTGCGCGATGGTGAGCTGGTGCTCTATCGGGGCGACTACGCCTACTACGAGCAGAAGAAACGGGAGGAAGCCGCCGCCGCCGAGACCGAACGCCAGGAGCGCGAGCGGCTCGCCCAGCGGGAGCAGAACCGACGTCGCCAGCAGCAGCGCCAGGAGCAGCGCCGCGCCGAGCGCCGCGGCGGTGGTGCCACGGCAGACCAGGAGGCCGCCCAGGCCAGCTGACCCCCAGACCCGGCAAGGGTCGCGATCCCCTGACAGCCAGGGCCCAGGGAACGCCGACAACCGCGATGCAAGCCGCGTCCAGGCCAGCATTCACTGACAGATCGGCTAACTGTGTGGCGACCGATACGTGAGGTCTTGAAACAGTTTGTAGCTTCATGGGGTCCTCATCGACCCCCCTGCTCGTCATGACGGAACCCCTCGCCCTCAGCCTCGGCCAGCAATTTGAGATCGAGCGGATGAACCGGGCCATCGATTCCACCTGCGATCCCGAGGCTCTGCGGGGCATCGCCAAGCAACTGCTGCACGCCTGGCACAGCCAGAAGGCGGCCACCCAGTGGGTGATGCGGCAGCAGCTGGGGGGACCGAGCCGCCTGGCTGCCGATGGCGTACGCCATGACGGTCTGCCCGGAGCAGACGCCGTCTGAATCCCGCCCCTGGCGGAGGTTCCAAACTACGGGCCGATCCTTGCCAAGCGGGCAACCAGCCCGCGCCAAGGCCGTGATGGCCGCGGCCAGGCGAACCGAAGCGTCTGAAGGCCTCGGCCAGGAATCACCCGGCCGGGGCATCGCGCCTTGGGTGGGAGGAGTTCCTTACCCCCAGGGCTGGCTCTCAGGGGGCCATCTCGCCTGGAATCACACGCAGGTCCAGATACCCTCCGGCCCGCAGCACCCGCAAGTCGAGAGGCCTCCCCACGCCGTTAGCCTCGACCGCGGCCACCAGCTGGCTCGCCGCATTGAGGCTCCGCCCGGCGGCCATCACGATCACATCACCCTGGCGGAGTCCGGCCCGATCGGCCGGCCCCCCGGGCTGCAGGGAGCCCACCACCACCCCCGAGCGCAGCCCCTGGGCATTGGGCTGGGCCAGGGGGATCAAGCCGACCCCGATTACCGGGTGGCTGACCCGACCACTGCTGAGCAACTGGCCGACGATCTTGCGAGCCCGGTTGATCGGAATGGCGAATCCGAGCCCCGCACCGGGGCCGGAACGGACCAGGGTATTGATCCCCACCACCTCGCCATCGGCGTTGAGCAGGGGGCCGCCGGAATTGCCGGGATTGATGGCAGCGTCGGTCTGAATCAGATCCAGTCGCTTATCGGTGATGCCGAGCTTGCTGGCATTGCGGTTGAGGCTGCTGACGATGCCCAGGGTCACGGTGTTGTCGAGACCGAAGGGATTGCCCACCGCGATCGCCCAGTCACCCACCTGCAGCGCATCGGAATTGCCCAGGGGAGCCACAGCCCAGGGACCGGATCCGGTGAGACGGAGCAGGGCCAGGTCCGTGAGGCGATCGGCGCCGACCACCCGGGCCTCATAGCGCTGCCCATCCTGCAGTCCGACCGTGACCCGGTCAGAGCCCTCCACCACATGGGCATTGGTCAGCACCAGACCGTCGGACTGGATGATCACCCCGCTGCCCTGGCCCCGCTCGGTGCGCTGGGAGGGAGGCGTGGGCGTGAACGGCAGACCGAAGAACTGGCGGAAGAAGGGATCATTGAGCAGGGCGGAGGAGCCCCCCCGTCCCGGGGAGGCCACCCGGCGTACCGTGTCGATGGTCACCACCGCCGGACCGCTGCGGCGCACGGCGGCCGCCACGAAGGACTGGCGGGAGAGGGCGCCCGCCATCGGGGAGAGGGCTGCTGCGGGCTCGGGGTGCACGGCCGCCGCGATCGCGCCCAGGGCCGTCAGGCCGGCGACGCCGGAGGCCAGAACACGGCTGGAGAGGGCCACGCGAGGCGAAGTTTCAAGGGGGACTCAAACCGTAGGGGGGAGCGACCCGGTGTGGAACAGGTGAGAAAACCGACCGCCCCCCGGCCAATCCGCCTAAGGTTTGTGAACTTTCCTTTCCGGCTATGGACACCAGCCGTCTGCTGCTCGCCTTCCTGGCGTTCGGTGCCGCCTGCACCACCCTCTGGGCCTGGTTGCTGGCCAGCAGCGGCTACCCGGCAAAGGGGCGATGATGGGTGAAACCGTGGCACCCGCGGGGTCCTGAATCCGATGCCCCCACTTCTGGCCCAGCTCTTCCCGCTCCTTTACGGCGTCTGTTTCCTCGTCCTCCTCTGGCAGGCCTTCCGGGTGATGTCCCGGGGATTCCGTGCCGCCTCAGGCCCCGTCGACCGCAGCCGTCTGGCCACCGCCCCCGCTGCCGGCGATGACCGCACCGGTCGGCTCACGATCCATCCAGAGCTGCTCGATGCCCAGGGCCAGCTCACCCAGGAGGATCTGCTCACCGTCCGGTTCAGTGGCGACAACGAACCCTCCGGCTTCCCCGGCGACCCGGCCTGAATCCCCTGGCCTGGGGATCGAATCCCCCGAACGCGCCCCAGGCGCCGGCCCTTGATCCGATCCACCCCAGGGCTGCGCCGGCAGGGCTGCTGCATAGGCTTGCCTCGGTGAGCATTGTCCGCGGCGGAGGCCGAACGTGGAGATCAAGGTGGATCAGAGGACCAGGATTGTGGCGGCCGTTCTGGGGAGCCTGAAGCTGCCACCGCGTTTCCGCCTGAAGATGGTCAAGGACGATCCGGTGCGCCTGGAGCTCAGCCTCACCCCGGCCTACGGCAAGCAGCCGATCCTCGTCGGCATCGTCGAATCCCAGGACCTGGTCGCCCGCCGCGATCGGGAGGGTCGCATCCCGCGGGATCTGCAGGGCACCTGGGACTGGACCGTGCGCCACGGCAAGGTCAGCACCGGTGGCTGGAACCCCTATCTCAAGGAGGCGCTCCAGACCATGTTCGAGACCGGCCTGCCAGCCATGGTCTACGAGGAGATCACCGGTGAGGCCTACCACCCGGTCGACGGCATCCGCCACGTGCGCTGAGGCCCGGCCTCAGGTGCTGGCCAACCCCCTGCCGATCGACAGCCAACTGGAGGCCATTGCGGCGGCCCTGGTGCCCGGAGCCACCCTGCTGCTGCAGGCCCCCCCCGGTGCCGGCAAGACCACCCGTGTGCCCCTCCACCTGCTCCCCCTGCTCAGCCAGGAGGGGAGCATCCTGTTGATCGAGCCCCGCCGCCTGGCCACCAGGGCGGCGGCCGAGCGCCTCGCCGCGGGCCTTGGTGAAGCGGTCGGCCAGAGGATCGGCTACAGCGTGCGCCTGGAAACGCGCACCTCCGCCGCCACCAGGCTGGAGGCTCTCACCGCCGGCCTGTTCCTGCGCCGTCTGCAGGAGGACCCCGCCCTGGAGGGGGTGGCCTGCGTGATCTTCGATGAGTTCCACGAGCGCGGCGCGGATGCCGACCTGGCCCTGGCCCTGGTCCGCCAGGCCCGGGCTCTGCTGCGGCCCGATCTGCGGCTGCTGCTGATGTCCGCCACCCTCGATCTCGAACCGCTGGCGAGCGGGATCGATCAGGCCCAGGTGATCAGCAGCCAGGGCCGCAGCCATCCGGTGGAGGTCCTCCATCAACGCCCCCGGGAGCGGGAGCGGCTGGAGCAGCAAGTGGTCCGCGCCCTGGAGGAACACTGGCTGCCCCAGCGCCGGCCGGGGGAGACCGTGCTGGTGTTTGTGCCGGGTCGCCGCGAGATCGAGCAGGCCCGCGAGGCGATCCTCGGCACCGCCTGGGGATCGGCGCTGCCATGCCTGGCGCTCCACGGCCAGCTGCCCCTGGCCGAGCAGGCCCGGGCGATCGCGCCGGCGCACGATCCCACCGGTCGGATCGTCCTGGCCACGAGCATCGCCGAAAGCTCGCTCACGATCGAGGGCGTGACCCTCGTGATCGACAGCGGCCTGAGCCGCCGCAACCGATTCGATCCCGGCACGGGCATGGATCGCCTGGTCACCGTGCCGGCCAGTCTGGCCAGCGCCGAGCAGCGTCGCGGCCGGGCCGGTCGCCTGGGGCCGGGCCGCTGTCTGCGGCTCTGGAGCCCGGGCGCCACGCCGTCGCGGCCGGACTTCGATCTCCCCGAACTGCTGGAAGCCGATCCCCTGCCGGTGGTGCTCCAGCTGGCGGCCTGGGGAGCCGGGCTGGGTGAGGAGCTTCCCTGGCTCGATCCGCCCTCCAGACCAGCCCTGCAGGAGGGCCAGGCCCTGCTGCGCCAGCTTGATGGGATCGATGACCATGGCCGCATCACCCCCCATGGACGGGCGATGGCGCGGCTGGGCCTGCAGCCGCGGCTGGCCCACATGTTGCTGCGGGCCGCCGCGGAGGGGGCCCTGGATCTGGGCTGCGCCCTGGCCGTGCTTCTCGGGGAGCGGGATCCCCTCGACTCCCGCACCGTGGGCTGTGATCTGCTGCAACGCCTCGACTGGCTGCGCTGCCGCCCCGGAGGCCCTGCCGACCGGTCAGCCCCTGGTCGCAGCGGCCGACGACGGGAGCTGCAGGCCCTGCAGCAGCAGCTCAGGCGCCAGGTCCGCGGCGCCGAGACGCCACCACCCCCCGGGGCCGCAGTCATGAACAACCAGCCGGAATCGCGGCGGGGAGAGCCGCACGGAAACGAAGGCCAACGGGGTCGATCCCAACCCACCAGCCTCCGGTCTTCCGAGCCGGAACCGGAGGGGCGCACCATGGCCAGGCTGATCAGCTGGGCCTTCCCGGAGCGGGTCGGACTGGCGAGGGAGGGGGGAGGAGGCCGTTTTCTGCTGCGCGGAGGGCGCGGAGCCTGGCTGCCCAGCACCGATCCACTGGCGGCGGCTCCGGCCCTGGCCATCGCCTCGGCAGACGGCCAGGGCCGCGAGGCCAGGGTGCTGCTGGCGGCAGCGCTCGACCCTGCTCTGTTGGAAGAGCTGGCAGCCACCGAGGGCCGGATCGCGACCCTGGCCCGCTGGGATGGAGAAGCGGAGCGGGTGCGTTGTGAGCGGGTGTTGACCCTCGGAGCCCTGGTGTTGCAGCGCTCCCCCTGGCCCGAGGCCACGGGCGAGGAGGTGCGGGCGGCGATGCTGGAGGGATTGGCCAGCCTGGGACTGGATGCCCTCCCCTGGTGCCGCCGCAGCCGCAGCCTCCAGCAACGCCTGGCCCTGGCCCACCACCATCTGGGCCCCCCCTGGCCTGACCGCCGCTGGACGACGCTGCAGCACGATCCGGGCCTATGGCTCGGCGATGCCCTGGCAGAACTGCGCAGCCGCCAGGATCTCCGCCGGATTGATCTGATCGCCGCCCTCTGGGGCGAACTCGATTGGGAGCGCAGGAGCCAACTCGAGCGTTGGCTCCCCGAACGCTTGCCCGTGCCCTCAGGCCGGGAGGCCACCCTCGATTACAGCGGCGATGAACCGGTCCTGGCCGTGAAGCTGCAGGAGCTGTTCGGATGCAGCGAGCATCCCTGCCTGCTGGATGGGCGGATCCCGGTGGTGGTGCACCTGCTCTCACCAGCGGGCAGGCCCGCTGCGATCAGCCGCGATCTGCCGAGCTTCTGGGGCAGCGGCTACGCGGAGGTCCGCCGCGAACTGCGCGGCCGCTACCCCCGCCATCCATGGCCGGAGGACCCCAGCAGGGCCATCGCCACGGCCCACACCAAGGCACGGCAGCAGCGGGAGCAGCAGGCCGCTGCCAACCCTCAGAACGCCCCCTCAAGCAGATAGCCAAAACCGAAATGGCTCAGGCCCTCCACAATCCCTTCGCAACCATGGGCGCAGGAGAGGTAGATGGTGGGCAGGCTGGGTAGCGCCTCGATCAGGGCAGGCTCGGCGTTGCCGACCATCACGCCCTTCAGCCCGGTCTCGAACATCGCCAGATCGTTGAGACTGTCTCCGGCTGTGACCACAGTGCCGTGGTCGAGATCGAGCCAGGACAGCAGGGCGAGCAGGGTGCTGCCCTTATTGACGCCAGCGGGCAGAACATCGAGGTAGCGATTGCCTGAGACCAGGCAATCGACGCCATGGGCCTCGATCGCCAGCAGCTGGGCATGGTCCAGGGCCTCGGGGTCGATTCGATAGGCCAGGCGTCGCTGGGCGCTTTCGGGCTGGGGTGAGACGCCGGGGATGCGAGCCAACAGGGGCATCAGACGTTCTGGCAGCCCCTGCCAACGGGCCTCGATCGGATCCACCACCAGAGGCAGCGGCAGGAGAGTCTCACCGCAGGCCACGGTGCAGCCGACATCGCTGATCACCAGATGGGGAGAGCCCAGCCCGAGCTCCTGTTCCTCCTCCAGCAGCCGCGCCACCGAGGCCAGATCGCGGCCGGTGCAGAACAGGTGCAGAACCCGCTGGCGATGAAGGCGAAGCCAGCCATAGAAACGCCGTCTCCAGGGATCCTCACCAGCCAGCAGGGTGCCATCGAGATCGGTCACCAGCACCAGGTCCGGGGATGCGGGCAGCTCGGCAGCGACCTGGGCCAGGAGCTGCTGGCGGCGGCTTCTTTCGGGACGCACGGCAAGAGGGCAAGGGAGACCAGACCGCAGCCGGATCAGCAACGGCGGCCGTCGGGCGCTCAGCCTGCCGCGTCATGGAGCCCGATGGGGGGATCGCCGCTGGTATGGGCGGTCCTTGTGTGCGCGCCGATGGGTCGGCTGAACGGCTGTGGGGCCGGATGCTTCAGCTGATCGGCAGGGCCGGCGTTGAGGCCCCTTAGCGTGGAGCCCCGCCATGGCGCCATGACCGTCCCGTTCGACAGCCTTGGCGCCATGGCGATCCAGCCAGGCATCAAGACAGGAGGCCAGGGCCTGGGCCAGCAGCCGATCGTGCCGGGCAGGGCCATGGCCGGGGCCACAGGGAGCGGCGAGACCCTGCCTCGCTACAGCGTGGCGGAACTCAATGGCGCCATCGCCAACCTGCTGGAGAGGGGATTCGCGCCGCGCTTCCTGCTGGAGGCCACGGTCGGGCGCCCGCAGCTGAAGAAGGGGCACCTCTGGCTCACCCTCAGCGATGGTGAGGCGTCGATCACAGGGGTGGTCTGGGCATCGCAGCTGCGACGGTTGAGCTACGAACCCAAGGATGGGGATGGGGTGATCGTGGTCGGTCGCCTCAATTTTTGGAGCGCCAGAGCCTCCCTCGCCGTCCAGATTCTGGACGTGAGACCTGCCCTGAGCACCGTGCTGCGACAGTTCGAACGGGTCCGGGCCCTGCTGGAACCGGAGGGACTGCTGGCACCAGAGCGCAAGCGCCCCCTGCCCCCTGTCCCGCGGCGGATCGCCCTGCTCACCAGCGCCCCAAGCTCGGCCCTGGCGGATATGTTGCGCACGGCATCGGAACGCTGGCCGGGGACAGGCCTTGTGGTCGTGCCCATCCCGGTGCAGGGGGCCGTGGAGGCAGCCATCGTCGCTGCGATCCAAGCGGTCGGCGAGCACCACCGCAACCTGGGCCTGGAAGCCCTGGTTCTGGCCCGGGGCGGAGGCAGCAGGGAAGATCTCAGCGTGTTCGATGGGGAGGCCCTGGCCCGCGCCCTGGCGGCCTGTCCGATCCCGGTGGTCTGCGGACTTGGACATGAGGACGACACGACCATCGCCGATTTGGTGGCCGATTACCGAGCGGCAACACCCACCGCAGCGATCGTGGCCCTTCTGCCGGACAGGAAGGCTGCCCAGCAGGCCTTGAGCCAATGTCGCCACCATGTGAATCAGATCGTGCGGCTGCGGCTCCAGTCCCTGGCAGACGCTCTGAGTCGCCAGCGTCAGCTGCTGCAGCGTCTCCACCCCGATGAACGGCTCAGCCAGCAGCGGACATGGCTGAAACAGCAGCTCCAGCTGCTGGAGGCCCTCTCACCGCAACATCAGTTGCGACGAGGTTTTGCCTTGGTGCATGACAGGGATGGCCGCCTGATCCGCAGCGTCGATGCACTGGGCAAGGGGGATCTGCTGCGAGTCGCCATCAGCGATGGGGAGATCCTGGCCAGGGTGGAAGGCGTGGAGCCGAGGCGAGAGGAGCAAGGGGCCGGGTCGTCGCCAACCCTGGGGCATCTGGGTTGACAGGAAGGATGGCAAGCCAGGGGGAGCCACAGCAGGGCCACGGATCGCGGACACCGGTCACCATGGGGCTCTCAAAGGGGATGTGGAGGCAGGCCCGCTGTCCGCTGATCGCTGCCCGGTTGGCTGTACGGAGGTTGTCAGGCCGCTGCGGCTGGACCAGCGGAGATTCCGCCACAGGCCTGCCAGCGAGTGAGCTGCCGCCATCCGCGTCCAGCAGGCGACCGGCTGAATTGCGCAAGCGGCGAACGCACACCAGGCCATCCTTAGCCCAGCAGCTGCCCCTGCTGTCACCTCTGGGTTCAACGACCGGCTGTTCGCTGGATGCCGCCGGCAGTCCTAAGGTTTCGGTGGTCTGGCGATGGCTTACCAGGCCCTGGGGGCTTTCAACGCTCCGCGGAGGAGCAACACCCATCTCCAAGAGGACATCGGCCTGACAGGCTGATGCATCAACACATGACCCTGATGGAGCGGCCCCTGCGGGCTGCGAGGGATTCAGCTTTTTGCTCTGGCCTGACGATGCCTCGATCACGTTCATCCCAAACCAGCCGAAGCTCGAGCGAATCGGGGGGCGATGGCATCGATGATCTGAGTTTTCATCAGGCCAGAACAGCCCTGGAGTTGATTCTTGCCGAACTACAGAGCGGGGATCTTGAAGTGGAAACCATGGCTGATCTCCACCGGCGCGCTCAGCTCTACGCCGACCGCTGCGAGACGGTGCTGAAGGATGTCGAACAGGATGTCAGGCGCTGGGATCCACAGAACCCCGAGATGGCACCAGATCCCTACAGCCGCTGATTCCGGCCAGCCATACAGGCTTAAAAGTCTTCAGTACCCTGCCTCCCGATCCAGCGATGATCACCAACTCAGCATCCACCGAAGAAATTCAGCCCCAGCGCCCACCGATGGGGGTGCTGGCCTGGATTTACTTGCTCCTGGCCATAGCCGGTGGTGTTCTCCCCTGGCTGGCGAACATCGCGTTCATCAGGGAACATGGAGCGAGCTTTGACATTGGACTATTCGTGAATCTGGCCAATGCCAATCCCGCCGCACAATCCCTCTCGCGTGATCTAGCGATTGCCGCCACCGCCGTGACGATCTGGATGGTAAGCGAGGCACGCCGATTGAGCATGCGAGGACTCCCCTGGGTATTGCTCAGCTGCGTGACGATCGCCATTGCCTTCGGAGCCCCCTTGTTCCTGCATTTACGAGAAAGGCGCCTGCGGGAACTGGGCCGGCCGACAAATCAGTGACGCAGCGGCGGCAACGACAGCCAGCGGCCTGAGTCCGCTAGCCTCATCTTGGTGACAAAAAGCTCGCAGCCATCAATAAGTTCGATGCGATCAACCAATCAGATAGACAGCTGCCGTCGATTTCCAAGCCATTGACCCTCAGGATCCAGCAGCCGACCAAGAAAGATACCGTGCATGGGCATGGGTATGGCTTTAGAACCTTCTCACAAAGCCAACAAGCTTAAATGGGTCCAGATGACAACCATTCATGACAGCGCCTTAGCCAACAGAATGGACAGGAGGTCGTGTCAACGATCATCGTGAGTCTCGCTTGCATGATTTTTGTCAGGGGGCCTAAGGCTGAGGCTGTTGGCTTTCACTGGAGGACTCCTTGACCGGAACCGCATCGACCGTGATCGTGGCGGAGCGGGGATCCAGCTCTATTGGACCAGCCCCCGTAGCATCAGCATCAGCCAGGGTGGCCCCACAGTGTCCCGCGTCAACCCCCTTGGCCGAACGCTTTGCATCGTTAATGGAGTTACCCGCCTAGTTTTGTTGCATCACAAGCGGGCTGGCATGACGCAGGGATCTGCTCGCATCAATCGGCGCCAGCCCCTGGTCCCTCCAGGCGGCATCGATCGCCAACGACGTCTGGCGGCCCTGGAAGCGGCCCGGAAGCGTTATGTGGGGCTCTCTGCCATCGGCAAGCGGAGGCTCCTCGATGAGCTGCAGGAACTGACCGGATACCACCGCAAGTCCTTGCTGCGGCTGCTGAACCGCCCCGAGCCCCCAACCGCAGCGCAGCTGGACGGAGCCCCTGCGGAACCTGAGAAACCCCACCACCGCCGCCGCTACGGCCCGGAGGTGGTGGCGGCACTGGTGCCGCTGTGGGAGGCGAGCGATCGGCTCTGCGGCAAGCGCCTGCAGGCGTTGCTGCCGCTGCTGTTGGAGTCCCTCGAGAGCCATGGCCACCTGGGCCTGGAGCCGTCGGTGCGTGAGTCGTTGCTGGCGATGAGCAGCGCCACGATCGACCGGTTGCTGGCCCCGATCAGAAAGGCCCGTGGCGGTAACGGCTGGCGCCGCCCGCCCCGGGCCTACAGCGCCGTGCGGAGGCGGGTGCCGGTGCGCACGTTCAAAGGCTGGGACGACCACAACGATCCGGGCTGGTTGGAGATCGACCTGGTGGCCCACTGCGGCGGGCGGATGGAGGGGCGTTTCCTGTGGACCCTGATGGCGAGCGACATCGCCACCGGCTGGAGCGAGAGCCTGCCGATCCTGATGCGCGATGGGGCACTGGTGCTGACGGCGCTGCAGCTGATCCGCCGGCAGCTGCCGTTCCCCTTGCGGGGAATCGATGCAGACAACGACCCGGTGTTCATGAATCACCTGATGGAAGCCTGGTGCGACAGTCCCGGCCAGCAGATCGTGCTGACCCGATCGCGGGCCTACAAGTCCAACGATCAGGCGTGGGTGGAGCAGAAGAACGGGATGCTCGTGAGGCGGGTGGTGGGCTACCAGCGGCTGGTGAGCCTGGAGGCCGCGCGGGTGCTGGGTGAGCTCTACGGGGCGCTGCGCCTGTTCACGAACCAGTTTCAGCCGTCGTTCAAGCTCAAAAGCAGTGAACGGGACGGCGGCCGGATCAAGCGGCAGCACCACCCACCTCGCACCCCGTTACAGCGGTTGCTGGCCACAGGGCAGCTGAGCGAGGAGCGTGCGGATCAGCTGCGGGAGCTGCAGCGCGGCAGCGATCCACTGGCGCTGCTGGAGACGATCCGCCGCTGCCAGGGCCAACTGGCGGTGCTGGCCAGCGGGGAACAGGGCAGCGGCCTGGGGCCAGGAGCAGCCGTGGCGGATCGGACGCAGGAGAGCCGTTCGCTGGAGGTGTTTCTGAGCGATCTGCAGACGCTGTGGCAATCCAGCCAGCCGCGTCGCCGCAAACCGAGGACGCGAACCGGAAAGCGAACACGGCCGGATCCGTTCGAGGCAGACGTGACGTTGATCGAGGGCTGGCTGGAGGAAGAACCGCTGCTGGGCTCAAGGGAGCTGATGAGGCGGCTGGTGGCCCATGCCCCGCAGCGCTACAGCGATCGCCAGATGCGCACCTTGCAGCGGCGCCTGCGCGGCTACCGCCTGCAACGGATTGAGCTGGAGATGGCCGAGACCGGCGAGGCGCAGGCCCATGCCAAAGCACGGGAGGCCGGTGATCCCAACGGCGCGCTCCCGGCGATGCCGTTGGGTTGATGCGGCCGGCCCCCGGGCGTGGTCCGAGGCCGGGCCCGCCCAGTGGGGGCGGTCCCGACACGGCCCCCTGGGGCCTGGCGGCATGCCCCAGGCAAGGGGAGCGGGCCAACGGGGCAGAGGTCAGTGATGTAGCCGCAGCGATCGCGGCGCTGGGTAACCGTTGCCAGGGGGGGTGAGATGGTTTGCACAAACCCCTGCCCAGGCACTCCCCATGGCCTTGCCACTGGCCTGGGCGAGGAAACCGCAGTGTTACCAAGTGACAAGCGTTCCTGGTAACAAGTTGTTGATGCAAAGCGCCGGCCAACTTCATTGTCGGCGGACACCACAGGCTGGGCATTGCTCAGTTCCCAGGCTGGTCACCCCACAAGATGGGCAGGTTCGCAGGCGTCGCCTGAGAATCTGCCAACCAACCAGGCCAGCAGCACCGGCCAACAGTGGCAACACCAGAATCAAGAGAGCAAAGCCACCAAGGAGGTCGATCAAAAATCGGCCAACTGGCGTAGGCCAGACGAGCAGCAGCGAAATCAAGGCAATCCAGCCCCAAGGAAGAGGTGACCTCATCGCTGGAAACGGGAGTCGCGCTCCAGCCAGCGTTCCAGAGCAGCCATCACTTCGATTCCACCCCAGCCGACCAGGACCAGGGCGACAAGCCAGAATCCAAGAAAGCCCACTCCCACCAATATTGGGATCAGGGCCATGGAGACGGCGCAGAGAAGCACCAGTGAACCGATTCCTGCAGTGACGATCAACAGACCCTGGGTCAACGTCGGGATACGCAACACTGGCTTTTCCAAGGGGATGGGCACGAATTGCTTCCATCCTGGGGCCACCTGCAGCCTTTGCACCAGACCGTGTGGTGTGGATGCCCCCCCCTAAGCCGGTGACGGAACGCCAGCAAGCCCGTAAACGGGCGACAGCCAGGTCCAGTGGATTCCCGAAATGCTCGATGTGACGTTCTGGTCCTGATCTGATTTTCTGTGCTGCCAAACTCAAAGCCCGACCCACCAAATAGGTGGA
>CAIZQU010000034.1 GCA_903935205.1 uncultured cyanobacterium
AACCATGTGTTCCCAGCCGCGCTGTCAGGAGGCGGCAGAAGCGGCCATGGTTCTCAAGGATTGAACTGCCACGGCTACCCCACCCCACGGGGCCATTGGTCGTCGCATGACGATCTCGCCTGAGATGTGTCCGTCAGTCAGGGCCTGCAGTTCCATTCCTGCAGCAGCGATCAGTTTTTTGCGAGCCTACCTGAAAGTGATCGGTTCGACCTGATATTTTCGACGGACTGCACATATTCGAGCAGACCTGTCGCGATATATTGCATGCTCTTCGCCATGGTCATTGCCGCACTGTCATTGCCATTGACGACACGATTCCCTGTGATGTTTTTCCACCTGTCGCAGCATGGTCGAAGCTCTGGCCTTGCGGCAGCAGTTCGGCGCAGCTGGTGATGGTCGTTGGCATGGCGATACCTAGCGAGTGGTTCCGCTGCTCACGGCCTTCAACCCCGAGCTACGTCTGCTGACCCCCTGATCGATGGCGGCAATCCTTGGAGCCTGCTGTGGAGGCCGCCCGCACCCGATCCGGAAGATCACGTGTTGACCCTGCAGGCGATGGCTGCGATTCAGAATCTGGCGGGTGCGGATTTTCTCTGGTTTCTCAACAACAGCTCCCTCTACCGCCCCGTTCCAGAACAGCAGGGACTGGAGGCGGTGATCGACTCCCTGGGTGGGTCGGCTCCTCTCTCGATGCCTGAGCCTGGCATCTGAGTGCACCATCGCTGGCGCGGTGCCGCAAGAGATCAGTGCCAACAAGAGGAAAGATGTGTAGGGTAGCAGTTTGTTTCGGCGATAAATTCTTTCACCAATTGAATCTGCCCCGGCCACATTGCATCGAACTTGTTTTTGATCACCGGACTTCCCAAGAGCAACATTTCATAGGGTTGATTGTAAATAGCATTATAGTGGATGGCATTGTTATGGCTTTGCATGGCCTCATGTCCCTTGCAATAAGCCGAGGATTTGAATCCGTAGGATTCAAGTAACCTTGTTAATTGTGTCTCAAAGCTGACCACGGCAGTTAACAGTTCTGATTGGTCGTTGACAGAACACCAGAAGGCCTGAAATGCACTGGATCTCACAACGGATCTATCGAACACTGTAAAGAAGGATTGGATGTGCCGAGGGATCGTTTGATTGGCCAAATGCTGGGCTTCAGGACGATCGGAGTTAATGAGTTCTGGGAAAATGGATAAACCCCAGAAATCACAATCTTCATCGTCCATGGTCGCGAAAACCTGTTCCCAGGGAACAAAAGGACCAAGGCAGCTTGAATTGGCCAGGATGATCTCATCATAATCATCCAAGTACTCATATCCCAACTCCGTGATGGCATCACGCCATGCGCCAAAGTCAAAACCAGAGTTGTTCCTGATGATGAGTTTCGAACACAGGTTTTCAATCTGAGGCAATTGATCTTCAGCGATGGAAGAGTTGCTAACGATGACAAAAGTATCGACAAATGCCGACAACGTCGACATGTAGTGAAGCGCTTCTGGGCTTAGCGTAACAGTGCCGGAATAACTGACATAAATACACAAGCGTCGTTTGGGGCGTTGTGGACGTTCTGTTGTTTCTCGCCTAAGAGAGGTTTGATAACCATATTGATATGAACCCGCAACATAGGGCCATAGCCTTTCAATTACATGCTCAAGACGATAGTCAATATCATATCTTTCCTCGGCAAAATCCTGATAAGACAAATTCAGTTTAAACACAGGCCTAATCGCATCAACGCGTGCCCAAAAGAAACTGCCTGCAGGGAAATATGGTGATGGGGGCAGAGGCGCTATGGCACTGCGTTGACCAACGACCTGATCGAGAACTTGTTGACACCATTCCTTTTGATCATCACCTCCCCAGGTCATGTGAGCTTTTAGGGGGGGATAAACAGGCGGACTCACAATGCCCACCTGATGATTGTCGCGGAACTCGTTCAGAATATTCTCCACATACTCAATCGATCCTAGGCAATGCTCCAGCAAATATTCACGCCACAAATGGCCCCACCACACAGAGTCTGAACGCTTGCCATGGATATGCAACAACAGATCATAGCGATCAATCACATCCGCAAGTTCGACAATAAACGGGCCGATATCACGCCCAATATTGGGAACATGAATGATGTGAAGCTCTTCGATTTTTGACAGCTTGCTGAGTGCTTTTCTTGCTAAAGGTTCAGACCGTGGGTTGGTGATTGTGACATAAACATCAAAAGAACTTGGGATGTTTGCCAGGTAGGCACAAAGCTGATCCAGTGAATCCGCGTAGAATAAATGGATATGCACGGCAATTCTAGGCGGGACCAAAGAAGAAGCCTTGGTATTTCTTTCCGAGTCAGCTGTCAGCTCTTGGCCACTGATGATCATCGGCCTCGTTTCAAACGGCAACGAAGTCATCGCCCGCGACAATGTATTGATGTTTGCGAATCCGAATCTCTCATCTGGTTCAAGATATGTACCTTCGGCCCATTCATTCCAAGCGTTGACAAAAATAAACCGTTCGTTGACAGGGTGGTTTTCAATGGTATAGCGCCAAATGTGCCTGCACCAATCAAAGAAGTCGTGGGTACTGTAATTGACCCATACCGAAAAACCTTCATTGCGTCGGGCTGAATTATCCCATCCCATCATCGCGGTACGAAATATTGGATAATCAAGCGAGTCGGCAATCGACATGCCACTGGTAATACTGTTGACCAGTGCTTTGTAATCATAAAGATGAAAATCTGAAACTTGAGAATTTAAGCCCTCGCCATCAATTTTTCTGAGCGCCCCAACCTGTCGCGGCGGGAACTCAACAAAACGATCAATATAGGGAATGTCAATGTTCTGGAAAGCCACATCATAAACGGCCCACACTGTTATTTCGCCAATGCCATGATCGCGACACCATTGGCGCCATGATAGAATAACGTTTTCAGGGTTGGGGATATCGAGAAGCTTATAGATCATCACGATTGGCTTGCCGTGGAAGCGCACGTAGCGGGAATCGGAAAAATACTTGGCTACGTCAGCAATGAACTTTATTTCCCAGCCTGGATGATAGTCTTGGCCAATCAGGATATGGTGGTCCAAGCCATCCCATCGCCGCGTCCAATTCTCATTGGCCCAGCAAACAAGATAGTCGATCGCGATGTGAGGATTATTGTAAAGATTCTCGACGGGTGTTTCCAGAAGCTTCTTGCCGGAAAACCAGTAATAATAGAAGCAGAAAGCATCGACATTCGCTTTGTTAGCAAGCTTTGCTTGGGCCTCTAATGTCGAAACCTGGCTGAGATCGTAATAACCCGTAGAGGCATGGGGTATGCGTGGCTGGTAATGCCCATCGAAGCGAGCTGTCGATTTACTTGTATTGGTCCACTCCGTGAAGCCCTCTCCCCACCACTGATCATTCTCTGGTATTCGATGAAACTGAGGCAGGTAAAACGCTATGACCTTCACATAGGTATCTTTGATTAGACGTTGTTCGAATGATTGAAAGAAGGATCCATAAACTAAGCGCTTGCCCTTGAGGTGACAGGCATCACCATGGAATTCAGAGATTAACTTATTCTTGATATCACTTACATACTGTCTTAGGGTTGTCGGATAACTTTCTTGGTTTAGAATTTCAATGCACAAATGAAGCGCATCCTCGTTCTTCGATTCTTTGAGTGCTTTGTGCAGGTCAGAAATGCGTGCCATGGTTCTAATTCAAGCAGAGACAGCAGCTTTTTTTTCGATGATGCAGCCAATTTCCGCTTTTAGTGGAAAAACGCTGACTCGTAAGTGACTGGGTAGAACGCCGAACTTAATGGCATTCTCCAGAATAACTTTGAGTGTCTTGGGTGTAAAGTACCAACAATGGACATCCACATAGCTGCTGGCATTGAATTCTTGCCAAGCAGCTTGCATGCCGGGCACGGCATGCTCAACCAAGGTTTCAAAGGGGTTGCTGTGGGGTAGATGGCTGTAGTCAATGGTGAAGAGTCTGTGTTCAAAAACACTTTTTAGTGTAGGTTTGACTCGCTTTTCGAAGTAGGCTGCCAACACCTCTGCCAGGGATGAGGGTGACATGTAACAGTCAAAGCAGGAGCGGTGGTCGGGCACGATGAAGTAGTATTTGCCATCACTCTCTAGCAGATCGAGAACGTTTAGAATGTGTCCGATGAGACTGGGCTGATGTTCGACTACATGGGATGAGAACACAGCATCAAACTTGGTGGCAAATGTGTCGATTCTGCCGTCATTATAAATATAGTCGATTTGCGGAACGCTGTCCGTTGCACCGCCGATTGCCTGCGCGCGTTCAATCAGCTGCTCGGTTGAAAGTAGATCGGCATATTTTATGCTGCCATCATTGCATTTGAAGGCGGGATTAAAGAATGGCCCAATTTCAAGCAGGCGACTAACGTTTGTGTCAATGAGGCCGAGAAAACTCTTGCGTGAATCAATAGTCGAAGCCAGAATGGGTCTGTCAAGTCCATGGTCGATCCAGTGTTGACGCAGTGAATCATGATCCATGCTGACTTCACAATCCGCGATATTGCCTGCCTTGAGCAGATTTTGAGCGTAGACGTTGATATCAAAATCGAAGCCAGAGCCGCTGCTGTCGCTTGTTGCTGTCATGGCAAGATGGGGATCGGATTTGATCATGCTTGTTCGGCAGCGCGAATGCCTCGCCGGGCGTCGCCTGGCACGGCCTTAACACTTCCGTAATTATATAGCCTCCGCTCCTGGGGTCAATTGAAACCGCCGTCAGCAAAGACGTTCGCTTGTCTGAGCCCTCCACCGGTGGGCCTCCCCCATCGCTGGCGACTCCGTTCTCTGAGGCTGCAGGGCTCGAGCAGATCCGTCTAGGGCAAGGGACCACCCAACACTTCGATGCATCGGCCTGGGCCGGAAGCAGGGCCAGTTGGTGACCCGGGTGCCATCGCAGCCATTGCCCCGGTGGGCGCCGAGGCCAGGAGAGTCGTGGATCTACGGCTGGTGGGCAGCGCCAGGTGAAGCCAGAGGTGGGCGGAGGCCGGTTCTGGCCGTGTCCCAACCATCGACGACGATCGCGTCTGCTCAGCGTCCCGATGCTTTCCATCGCGTTCCCGGGCTCAGCCGACCCCTGCAGCGGGCTCGTCACCTTGCCGCCGCTGAGGGTGGCGCTCCCGGCGCCTGTTCTGACGCTGATTCCATAGCTGCCGCTGCCGTCGAGGCCGCTTGTTTCCGGCTGCGGATTGGCCCACCCATGGCTGGTCTTGCCGCTGATCGTGCAGCCAACATGGAGTGGAAGGCTGGTGTCACCCCCCCGGTGAATCATCACCTGCAGGGGATCTGGGTCGTCGCTCCCAACGACCCCGCTCCCTCATCCGTCGACGCGGGCCACGATCTCCTGATCCTTGTCATTCCTGATTTTCAGGTGCAATCGCCTTGATGCTGGGGAGTGTTGTCCGCCGTCGCTCGCATCCCGAATCAGCAGCAGGGCCGTGTGAGGCACCACCCCAATGCTGGCGGATTCCTGGTTGTGGTCGTCCAGGTTGTGCTAAGCGACTGGCCCGCTCGTCAGGCGATCGGAGGATCCAGGAAGCCGTTGACCATGCCTGCCAGCCCAGGCGGTCTGCCGTCGCCAGGCAGGACGCAGGCCATGGTGTTGCCGGAGCCCTACGGTCTGCGTATCAGCGGACTTGAACCGTCCACAGTCCGTAAGGCGTGATCGACGGCGCGTTGTGTTCTGTCTGGGGCGTATTTGTTGTCCCTAACCCTCAGGGCTTCACCGCCGTCAGCGCCTGGCGGGCCCGGGTCAGCACCGGCCCCGGCAGGGTGATGTAGCCGAGTTTGGGGGCCTCGGCCTGGGCGCCATCGCTGAGGGCATAGCCGAAGGCCTTCTGCAGCGACTCCTGCTTGGCGCCGTTGCCATTCTGGTTGAGCAGCACCCAGGTGAAGGTGACGATCGGGTAGCCAGTAGCGGGGTTGGGGTTGCTGCCCGTGAGGTCCGGCCCCAGCTCGATCGAGGCCAGGGCCTGGCTGGCGCTGCTGTTGTCCGGCTTGGCGTAGCTGCCGGCCGCGTTGGCGATGGCCGCCGCCTGCAGCGGTTCCCGCACGTAGGACACTTCCACATAGCCCAGGCCACCTTTGCGCTGCAGCAGGGAAGCCGCCACACCCTCATTGCCCTTGGCGGCCACGCCGGTGGGCCAGTTCACAGACTTGCCGCTGCCTGGCCCTGCCTTCCAGCTGGGGCTGAAGGCTGCCAGGGAGCTGGTGAAATTCTTGGTGGTGCCGGAGCCATCGGAGCGCACCACCACCTGGATGGCCTGGTCCGCGCAACCGACCTCCTTGAAGTTCTTGATCTTGCCTTCGAAGATCCCGACCAGCTGGGCCTGGCTGAGTTTCAGCTCGCAGCCCGGCAGGTTGTAGGCCACGGCGATGGCGCTGGCGGTCAGCGGCAATTGCACCACTCCACGCTTGGCCTGTCCCACCTCTTCGGCGGTCATCGGCGCATCGCTGGCGCCGAAATCCACCGTGCCCGCCAGGAACTGGCGCACACCGGCGCCAGAACCGACCGATTGGTAATTGACCTGCATTCCCTCCTTGCTGGCCAGATCGCTGAACCAGCGCTGGTAGATCGGTGCCGGGAAGCTGGCGCCAGCTCCCTGCAACGGTGCTGGGCCGCCGCCGCAGCCGGCGAGGGCGAGCAAGGGCGCGAGGCCGCTGATGGCGATGGCACGGTGCGAGGCGGGTTTCGGCACGGGCACGGGGCAGGGTGGCGCTGTGAGCAGGTTAGGCGTCCGTGCCTCTCGTCCCCTCGCCACCGCTTACAGCAGCGGTGGCACTCCGATGATGCCGTCGCCGTTGGCATCGACCTGGAAGGCGGATTCCTGGGCCCAGCCAGCGGAAGTATTGGGGTCGTAGGTGGAGCCGGAGGATGTCCAGTTCCAGGTGCTGTCGAGCGTCCAATCGTGGAGGAAGTTGCCGGCGTTGTTGCGCAGGAGGAGCTTGTTGACACCGTTGATGGTGTCGGCGGCAAGGATCTGCCAGGTGGACGAGTTGGAGCCGACCGTGGCCCCCCAGGGAGTGAGGACCTGGATGGGAGCGGCGCTGCCGACTTTGACGAAGGCCTGTCCATTGCTGGAGCTGCTGAGGAGGCTGGTGTTGCCCTGGGTCTCGATGGTGGTCAGGACAACGCTGGCATCAACAATCAGGCCTGTGATGGCTGCTGAGGAGGTGCCGATATCATAATTGTGATTCGTGCTGGGTAACAACGTAATGATTACCGTTTCATCGGGCTCGATGGCGCTATCCGCCGACGGTTCGATGCTGACGGTGGCTGTGGCTTTGCCCGCTGCGAAGATGGCTGTATGGGTCGTGCCTGGGCCGCTGATTCCGGTGTAATCGACGCCCGGCGTGGCGCTGCCGCTGATGCTGTAATTCACACTCAATGGGCTACTGGTATCCCCCGTGCGGCTGAAGATGTAGGTGAGATTGGTGCTGCCGCCTTCTCTGGCTGTTGCCGGTGCTAAAGCCAGGCTGATACGAGGGTTTTCATTGGCGATCGTGCCGACCACAGCCTCGCTGGTCCCCACGATGTAGCCTGTCCCGGCCGCAAGGGTCAGGAGCACGGTTTCGTCCGGCTCGAGTTCGCTATCGCTGCTCGGTGACAGGACCACCTGGGTGGTGCTTGCTCCAGCGGCAAAGCTGACCGTGCGGGTGGCTGGCGTTATGGCGATTCCGCTGTAGTCGGCGCCGGGTATGGCTGTGCCGGCCACGGTGTAATTCACCGCCAGCGCGGCTGAGGTGTCACCGTTGCGGCTGAAGGTGTAAATCAGAGGCGTGTTGTCGTCCTCGCGGATCCGCGTCGGAGAGACCGAGAGATTGATGGTGGGGAGATCGTCGTTGCGGATCGTGCCGATCGCTGTGTTGGCATTGGCGTCGATGATGGCGTTGCTCGCCTCGCTCAGGCTGATCAGGAACGCCTCATCCGCCTCCACGCTGCTGTCGGCTGCCACGGCAACCGTGATCGTGCGACTGGATTCACCCGTGGCGAAGACCACGGTGCCACCGCTGAACACTCCGCCTTCAAAATCAGCGGCCGAAGCCGGCTTGGCGCCGAGGCCACTCACCGTCCATCGGACGGAACTGGTGCCGGAGGTGTCGCCGTTGCGTTGAACGGTGAAGCTGAACGCGGTGCTCTCACCGCTGCCCTCGGCCCGATCGGCCAGGTTCGCCGTGATCGACAGCATGGGGGCAGGAATCTCGCCTGCGAAGACCACCGGATCGACGATCGTGCCGTTGGCCTGACCATCGCGGTCACCGCGACCACCATCGCGGCTCCACAGCACCACCCGGTCGGCGCTGCCGTTGCCATCGTCATCGTGGAATACAGCCCCGGTTCCGCTGATCGGGTCGAAGTCGAATGGCAGCCAGTCTCCGGCGGCATCCTGCTTGAGCAGCACCGGGCTGCTCACCCCGCTTGCCGGCAGGGTGATCTCCACGCTGCTCAGGCTTCCAGGCGTCAGGCCCGTGATGTTGAAGGCCAGTTCGCCGAACAGGGGATCGCCGCCACCGCTGTGGTGTTGGATCGCGGTCCTCGCCGCGGCGCTGACTCCTCCGAGGCTGATGCCGCTCAGTTCGCCGCTCGCGTCGACCGGGCGAAGCAGCAGGGCCTGGCTGGCCTGATGCTCGGGGCTGCCGTCACGGGCGGCGCCGGGCAGCAGGGCCCACTGCGAATCCGAGAACCGCAGGACGCCCCCATCCGCGGGGATCAGCTCGCGAAGATCGAGCTGGACCGTCCGGCCGTTGCGCCGCACCGTGAGGCTGGGATCCGCGCTGTAGCGCCGTTCCAACAGGGCACGGGCATCGAGGATCAGCAGCCGACCGTCAGTGTCCTCGGCCAGGGCACCGGCCAGGGCCGGTTCGACCAGCAGACCGCGGGCATCGCCACCCAACCGGGCCCGCAGCTCCTCCAGGAACGGCAACCGCAGCGGAGCTTGCCAGGGGCTGTCGATCCAGCGCAGCAGCTGCTGCTCGCCGGCGCTTCCCTCCACCCGGATCGCCGGACTGCTGGAGGCGGCGGCCCGATCCAACCGCACGCGGGCGAGGCTGACGGCGGAACTGCCGGGCCAGGCGGCGGCCAGGGGATCGCTCCAACGGAGTTCGAGGCTGCCGTTCTCGCGGCGCTCACCCAGCCAACCGCTGAGGAACACATCCGAGAGGCTGGCGCCATCGAACAACCCGCTCATGGCCGGATCGCTGAGCGACAGCACCAGTCCCGTTCCGGCGGAGGCGGCCGCGCCGGGTTGATAGAGCAGTTCCACCTCGCGGTCACTCAGCCAGCGGCTGGTGAGCAGCAGTGGCGGGCTGTCGTTGTCCAGCAACATCAGGGTCGTCGGCGCTGCCGGCAGTTGCACGGCACCGGACAGGGTCTCGAGCACAAGCTCCAGTTCCTGGTCGCCGAGCACCAGCGCATCGTCGTCGCTGGGCAGCCTGAGCAGGGCGCCCTCAGCACCGGCTGCGATGCGTAGCAGACCGGTGCGGCTGGTCAGCAGCGTCTCGGCGCTGTCGCGGCGGGGATTCAGGGTCCAGCGCAGGGTCAGCTCCGCCGCCGCCGGGCGGTCGAGTCGCAGTTGCAGGCCGAAGTCCGTGCCTTCGGGGAGTCGCAGGCTGCCCTCCACCCGCAAGGTCGGTGGAACGGCAACCGCAGCGGCTGGCACCACCAGGGTGGTGAGGGACGGCACCAGGGGCCGCTCAGGGCCGTCGCTGGCCCCCAGGCGCAGGGCATAGGTGCCGGCCGGGGTGGCGGGATCCACCACCAGGCGGCTGCCCTCCAGCCGGATGCCCTCCGGCAGCGGCCTGGCATCGCCACTGCTCAGGTTGAAGCGAAGCGGATCGCCGTTGGCATCGAGCACCCAGCGCTGGCTGATCAGATCCCAGCCTGTTGCTGGGGCCTGGGTTGAGCTGAGGGTCTCCGGCAGGTTCCAGAGCGGCGCCAGGTTGCGTTCGCGGATCGTGATCTCGAAGTTGAGCGGCACCGCCGTGTCGTCGTTGTCATCACTGGCCATCACGGTGAAGGTGTGGCGACCCACCGCCTCGAAGGGCAGCGAACCCAGGCGCAGTTCCGCCGCGACGGCATCAAAGCTGATCCCCTTCGGCGGCTCGTTGCCTGGGGCCAGGCTGAAGCTGAGGCTGGTGCCATCGGGATCGACGGCAAGGTTGCGCAGGTTGATCACCGTGACGTCTTTCGCGCCCCGGGGGCCGGTCTCGAGGCTGAGCCGCAGCTGATCCTCCTGACCCGGCACACGGCGCGGCGCATCGGGCACGTTCGTCACCAGCAGGCCCAGGGAACTGCTGTCCTGCTGGCGGCCGTCGCCGTAGTCGAGGCTGAGGGCGAGGGGGCCCTGGTGATCGAGGCCCGGGCGCACCTCCCAGGCCTGCACCTCCCGGCGGGAGCCACCGCTGCCCAATGTCAGGGTGATGCGCCGCAATGGCACCGGTTCGGCAGTGGCACTCAGCATGCGAATGCCTTCAAGCGCTGCTCCGCCGCCATCGGCGGCCCCATGGGCGGGGATCAGGCCGAGGTCGGCCAGGCTGAGCAGCCCGGAGCCGAAGCTGGCGTCCGGCGCGCCGCTGTAGCCCAGGATCTGCAGGTGCAGCTTCAGGGCTGCGCCATCGCTGCCGTTGCCCAGGGAGGTGAGGGCATCGGCAAGGCTGAGATTTTCGAGCAGCAGCAGGCCGCGGCCCTCTTGGAATGTCAGGGCGCCAGCCTGGGCGGCGAGGTTGGCGCTGGGAGCCGTGAACGGCGCAGCCGGGCTGGCAGCGACCTGCAGATGCAGGGTTTGCTCCAACAGCGTCAGGCTGCCGGGCAGCACGCTGCCCAGCGGCGTGCCTGGCAGGGTTTCGCGCAGGCTGAGCTGCAGGGTCACGGCACCAGGGCCGCCAGCGTGGAAGGTGAAGTCCTCCAGCGCGGCGACCAGATCTTCGGCCTTGCCGCGGCGGCGCACCAGGACCGCATCCGGTGAGCCCAGCTGCAGCACCGTGAGCTCCAGCATGCGGGAGCCCGCGGCTGAGATCAGGGTGGACGGCAGACCCAGGCCGCGGATCCGGTTGGCTGCGCCGGCCACCAGGGGCGGGCGGTAGAAGGCGGTGTGGCGGGTGGCGGCGGCGCCACTGCCGGCCTGGCTCACCACCACCCAGCGGTCGATGGCCCGCGCCTCGGCCAGGGCGGCGGCCGAGAGATCCGGCGATTGGAACTCCAGCGCCACGCCCGGCTGGCTGCCGGCCTGGGGCGACAACTGCAGGTCGTCAGCGCTGACCAAGGCATCGGCCGAGAGCTGCAGCAGCGTGCGCTCGGACTGGGCCGTGCTCGGATCCAGCGCGGGATCCAGCCGCAGCCTGACGCTGCCCGGTGCGCCCCCGGCGGCCTGGGCCGCCGGCAACTGCAGCGCCTCGATGTCGGCGCGGCTTGGCAGCCAGCCGGCGGCCACGCTGCCAACCCCCACCCAGCTGAACGGCGCGGACACGCCCTGAACCCCAGCGCCGAGATCGACACCGATGCGCAGCGTGCCGCTCTGCAGACCCGTGGGCAGGCTGAAGTGTTGGCGGCTGGTGCTGGAGCCGCTCAGCCCATCGGCGCTGAAATCGATCGTGCCGAGACCCAGCGGGTCCAGGCCGCCGTCGCGCAGCAGTACCACCCTTGCCGAATCGACGTCGCTGGAGCGCAGGGCCCGGCCGCTGACGCTCAGGGTGGCCTGCAGCACGACATCGCCGCTGGCTGGATCGGGAGTGCCAATCAGACTCACCGCCAGGCTGGGGCGGCTGTCGTCGTTGACGAGGCTGATGCTGCTGCTCAGATCACCGGGCCGCACAGCCCCGTTGCCCTGCAGCCGCAGCAAGAAGGTTTCCACACCGGTTTCGGCGCGGGCATCGCCCAGCTCGTGGTCGCCCGGCGCGATGGCGTCGCCGCGCAGGGGCACCTCCACCTGGCTCCAGAGCTGGCCCGCTGGCCAGCGGGGGCTGTCGCTGGGCGTGCCGATGTCGATGCCGGGCAGGGTGCCGGCCAGGGCCCCGGGCACGCCGAGGCTGGCCTCGGCCGCCGGCAGGGTGCCGCCCACAGCCACGGCGGCGCTGCTCAGCCCCACCGGCAGCAGCAGCTGGTGGTCGGGGCCGACGCCGGCACTGCGATCCAGATGGGCGATCACCGCCTCTGGGGCGCCGCTCTCCACGAACAACAGGCGGCTGTAGCCCACGAGGGCGTTGCCGCCGCTGTCTTTGAAATCGAGCCGGTAGGCCTGGTAGGTGCCCTTGGGCGGCGTGTGCACCAGGGTGGCGCCCGCAGCGGCGCTGAGCAGCGCCAGACGGCCCACATCAGCGGCGGCATCGGCGGCGCTGGCGTAGGCCACGAAGCCGCTGCTGCGGCTGGCGCCGTCGTCGACGCTCTCCCACCGCAGCCAGAGCTGGGTGGGGGCCGCTGCGCCATTGATCAGCAGTCCGCTGGTCTGTACGGCGATCACCGGGTCGCTGCCCTCGGGGTTCACCCCGAAGGCCCAGGCCTGGGCTGGGATCAGCGAGAAGGCGCCACCGCCATCGCTGCGCTCCTGGATCGACGTCACGCTGAGGCTGCGGGGCAGCGGCGCGCCAGGCAGGGAGGGCAGATTGAGCAGGAGCTGGCCGCCGCTGAGGCTGAGGGCGGCGGCGTCACCGGCGCCATCGACGCGGCTGAGGCTGACGTCGCCCAGGCCGCTGGCCTTGCTGAAGGGGATCTGCAGGTCGCGATCCGAACGCACCTGCAGCGCCAGCAGGGCCAGGCGATCGATCGAACCGCCGCTGCCGTTGAGGTCGCTCCGCAGGGAGAGCAGATCGCGGCCATCGCCGGCGAGGTTGGCATCGAGCTGCAGGGGCTGGCTCAGCTGCTGAATCCCGAGGGGCACCAGCGGGCTGACCGAGCGCTCCAGAACCGCCACTGTCACGGAGGTCGCTCTCGTGATGGTGGTGGTGGTGCCATCGAGGGCGGTGCTGACGATGCTCCCCTCGGGATGGGGCTGACCGCTCTTCCAATCCAGGAGCAGGCGGGACCCATCGGAGGGATCCACGCTGATCGTGAAGGGCAGAGCTGCGTAGCCGCCAGAGAGGCTGAGGCTGGTGCGCAGCTCCGCGGCGCTGGGGTCGGCATCGGCGCTGACCTCGATCACCTGGTCGGAGCTGGTGCTCGTGCTGCTCAGCTCAACACCAGAGGCAGTGTTGGTGATTTTTGTGGTGATGGTGGTGCCCACCGTCAGCCGATGGGTCCTGCCGGCCGCCAGCTCCGGGGTGAGGCTGCGCTGTTCCAGCACGGCCGGTTGCGATCCCTGAGCCGGGAGGCCATGGCGCAGGATCGCGTCCGCCTGCACCGGTGTGTGGCTGAGCTGCAGGTCGCCGCTGATCGCTTCGGCGTTGAGGATCTGCAGGCTGTCGAGCAGGGCGCGGGCCCGGCTGCCGCTGACGCTGAGGCGGCGGGTGCTGCCAGCGAGGCTGGCGGCGAGCCGCAGGTCGCCGGGGGCCGGCGCCGCCCCCAGCCGCTCGCTCCAGCCGGGCAGGGTGACAGGGCTGAGATTGGCGCTGATTGCGCTGAAATCGAGCGGGCGGCCGCCGATGCCATCCACCACCACCGCCGCTGCGGGAAGGCTGAGGGTCCAGAGATCGAGGGGATTCGTGCTCTCGCTCAGGCTGGCGGTGGCGGGGATGCGGTCGCCGCCGTCGCGGAAGCGCAGCTCCAGGGGTTGGCTCAGGCTCAGGGCCGGAACCCCGGCCGTGGCAAAGGGCTGCTGCCACTGCAGGGAGAGGGGCAGACGACCGGTGGCCTCGCGGCTGGGCTGGAACACCAGCTGCTCCAGCTGGTCGGGCAGCAGGGCCATGGCCAGCAATCCGGGGCTGCCGCTCAGCGGGGTGGCGGCCGGTGCCGCCGTGGTGGTGCCATCGGAGAGGCGCAGCAGGAAGCTGCCGGCGGCGCTGAATCCCTCCGGCAGCAACAGACGGATCTGACTGGTCCCCAGGGGGCCGGCGGCGCCGGGTTCCACCGCCAGCAGGCGCTGGCGCAGCTGCAGGGGGATCAGGTCGCTGCCGCGGTGCTGCAGGTTGTCGCCCTCCAGCAGGCGGACGCCCTCAAGGCCGATCAGGCCGGGGCGGGTCTCCGGCGATGGCAGCGTCGGCAGGCGCAACGACGCGACGCTGGAGCGGGCCTCGCGGTCGCCCGCATCCACCACCCGCAGTTCCAGCCCCAGGCTGGAGCCAGGCTGCAGGGCATCGAGGAGACCGCCGGCATTCAGGTCGGCCTGGCTGAGCTCGAAGCTGCCGCCGGCCACGTCGCCGCTGATCTCCCGCCAGGCGCCGGGATTGAGGGCGCCGGCCGCGGTCACGCGCCATTGGTGGCGCAGCTGGGAGGCGGGGGATTCCAGGTCGGTGCCGGGGGTCCAGCGCACCCGCAGGCTGGGGGCGGTGGTGGTGCCGGCCAGCTCCAGAGCATGAAGCTGTGGAGCGGTGGGGGCCTGGTTGCCGCGCACGGCCAGGTTGGGCACCACCACCGCGAACGCCTGGGCTGACCCCGACGCACCGCTGCCGGTCCAGCCCACCAGCAGGTCGGGGCGGCCATCGCCCAGATCCTGGAGGCGCAGGCTGTAGGTGGCGGGACCGCTGCCTGCCGCCGGGGCCAGCCGCAGGGTGATGTCGCCGGCGGTGGCGCCATCGGGATCGCTGAACAGGAAGCGCAGGGCGCCGCTGCGGGCGTCCTCCAGGCTGAAGCTGAGGTTGGCGAACTGGGGCGCATCGTTCACCACCAGATCGCTGCCGTCGCTCTTGCGCAGCGGCTCGCGCACATCGTCGCCGTTGAGGGAGAGGCGCACGGCGGAGGGCACATCGAGCAGGCGATAGCGCTGGCGGCTGAGCAGGTTGCCGGCCAGATCCAGCGATTCCCCAAGCGGATCGCCGCTGCGGAAGCTGGCCACCACCTCGGCTGCGGCGGGGCCATCGGCACCATCGAGATCCACCGAGAGGGTCCAGCGGCCCACGGCGCTGTCGTCCAGGAAGCTGCGATCCACGGCCCGCAGGGTCGTGGCCGTGGCGCCGCTGGGCAGGTTGGCCAGGAACGTTGGCAGGCCGGGCACCAGGGCGCCGCTGGGGCCGATGAAGGGGCGCAGGCGATCGCCGTCGCTGCCGGCCCCCTGCTCCACCAGCAGCTGCCACTGGTCGCCGATGGCGTTGGACCTGAGGCTGATCCGGTCGCGCAGGCCGTCGCTGTCGAGATCGATCTGCACCGGCACCGCCATCACCGTTGCAGCCACCAGCCCCAGCACGGGAGCGCCTTCAACGCCCATCGCCAATGGCAGCGCACCCTCGCCCAGGGGGCTGTCCACCAGCAGGTGACCGTTTTGCAGCGCCACGGCCAGGGGCAGGGTGTCCGAGGATCCCCGTTCCGCCAGCACCTGCAGGCACAGGGAGGCCGGGTCGGCGCTGGTGTCGATCAACCTGACGCTGCCCTGATCCACCAGGGAGGCGCTGCCATCGGCGGGAATGCGGATCACCCGCAGGCGGTCGTCGCCGCCGCCGAGCACCACCCTGCCGTCCGCCAGGGCGATGCCGCGGCCGAGGCCGCTGATCGTGAGCGACCGGGAGGGCAGCGCCGGCAGGTCGGGGGTCTCCACCTCCACGCTGGTGAAGCGGTTGGCGGCGCGGTCGCTGATCAGCAGCTCCAGCGGTCCGGAACCGCCGCGGCGGGCCAGGGCCACGCTGAGGTCGGCGGCATTGCTGGAGGCGGTGATCAGGGCGCTGCGATGCCGGCCGGGGAAGGTGGCGTCGCTATGGGCCGTGGCCAGCAATGCGGTGCTTCCGCTGCTGCCGCTGATGTCGAACAGGGAGAGCTTGGGGGACTGGCCGGGCACCCGCGCCACCACGGCGAGACGACCCTCTGCCAGGGCGAAGCTTTCGACCATGCCGATGCCGGCCGGCAGGCTCAGCGCGCTCCAGGCCAGCGGCGTGGCCAGGGAGGCCCTCTCCAGCCGGCCGTCCTGGAGCTGCCGCACCAGGCTGCTGGCATCGATCGCCAGGGCGCGGATCTTCGCCGGATCCGCGGGCGCCGCCAGCACGGGCGCGCTGGGGGAGGCCAGGGACAGCACCCGCAGCCCCTGGTCGGTGGCCAGGAATGCTCGGGGTGTGGTCTCCCTGCTCACCACCACGGCGCGGATCGGACCGCTGGGATCGATCCCCGCCACCAGGCCGAGGGCGTCGAGGCCCAGGCTGCGCCTACCGGTCACGGCGCCGGTGTCGCTGAGGCTGTCCACCACCACGCCGCGGCCGTCGGCGGCGATGCGCACGGCGAACGCCACGCCAGCGCTCACGCCGGTGGCGAGAGGGCGAACGGCAAGGCGTTGGGGTGTGTCGTTGAGGGGAGCTTGTTTGAGCTGATTGGCGACTCCACTGGCGAAGGTCGGTTGCAGGGGCTGGATGGTGAAGTCGTCGCCATCTCCCCAGAGCGAGCCGCGGAAGCCCTTGTCGATCGCCTGCACCGACCAGTGGTAGGTCTCGCCCGGCAGGCCGGCGCTGAACAGCCCCTGGTTGTGGAAGCCCTGGTTGCCGTGGGCGGCCAGGCGCCGTTCGCCGCTGAGCGGGTCAGCGAGGGGGGCGATCTGATCGAACACCAGCCCCTGGCCTGGGGCCACCCGGTCGGGTCCGCTGCGCGGCGCCCTGCCGAGACCGAGGTTGTAGGTGTACGGCGCGTCGTCGTTGATCAGGTGGCTGAAGCTCCAGCCCAGCTGCACGGCGTTCTGGGTGCGGTTCCAGGTCACGCCGAGGGCTTCGGGGCGATCGGGGCGGCGGTTGAGGATTCCTGCGAAGGGCGGTTCGCCCTCGCCGGGATCGCTGAGGCGCTGGCTGGTGGTGTTGCGGAAGATCTGCAGATAGGGACGTTCGGCGCTGCCCTGCACACCGCTCACCGCCAGATCGAGGTCGCCGTCGAGGTCGACGTCGCCCCAGCTGGCCACGGCCCGCTGCAGGCCCGGCAGGGCGATCGACAGCCGTTCGAAGCCACTGCCACCGCCCACCAGCGGGTTGCGCAGCAGCTGGGTGGTGAGCAGGCCGGTGTCGGCGTCGAGGCCGCTGAGCATCAGATCGACATCGCCGTCGTTGTCGATGTCGGCCCAGGTGGCTGAACCCTCGGCCAGGGCCGGTGTGTCGAGGATGCCGACCTGCAGCCGGAAGGCGCTGTCGCCGAGCCGAGCCTGGGCCGTGGCCAGGCTGGTGCCGTTGGCGAAGTTGACTGCCGGCGCCACCCGCAGCCGCGCATTGGCCAGCTTCTCGCTCCAGGTGAAGGTGAGCACATCCGCGTCGGTGAGCTGGCCAGGGCTGAGGGTGTTGTCGTTGTCCTGCAGGCGATCGATCAGGCGGTTGCGGCTGTCGAGGATCTGCAGGCGCAGGGCCAGCGGCGTGGCCACCCCATCGCCGTCAAGGTCGGCGCCGAAGGCGGCAACAGCCTGAATCTGATAAGTGCGGCCGAGGATCGGCGTGCCGATCAATTGGGCGAGCGAGAACTCGCGGTAGGCCACCGTGTTGCCGAAATCAAGGCCGATGACCGGGTCCAGGGAGGCTGGCAGCAGCGGGTTGCGACCTCCGCTGGAGGGGTTGGCGAGGGTGGCCAGCTGCAGGCCGCTGAGATCGAGCGGATGGATGGCGTCGTGCAGCGTCACCATCGCCAGGGAGGGCAGGGTGCTGCGGGCGCCGACGGCATCGCCCGACAGGGCGAAGACCGGGTCGTAGCTGATCATCCCGGCCCGTTCGCCGCCGAGATAGAGATCGCTGATCGGCCCGCCGAGATCCACATCGCCGAAGGCCGCCAGGGTGGCATCGGGGAAGAGCGAACCTTCGGCGAACAGCAGCGGTGGCTGGGCCGGAAGTGGCGGCAGGGGGTTGGTGTTGCGCAGCACTTCCAGGGGCGATTCCAGCGGTCGCAACAGCACCTGCACCGCTTCATCCAGGGTGTGGATGTCATCGATCAGGCCGATATCGGTGGGCCTGAGGATCAGATCGCGCTTCAGCAGCTCCGCCAGCTCCGCCGGCGAGAAGGCAGGTGCCAGCACGGGCTTGCCATCAAGAAGATCGGATCGCCCGATCGCGATCAGCTCGGCGAGGCTGCGGCGGCTGAGATCGGCGACCGAGGCCTTGCTGGTGAAGGAGCCGGTGAAGGAGCTGGAGGGGCTGCCCAGGAAGACCGCCAGGTCCTCCAGGGCCACGCGGGCGGAGGTGAGCCCCTGGAGCACCGCCGTGTCGAGATGGAGCTCGGCCTCGCTGGGGAGCGGCCCCATGGACTCGATGGTGGCGTTGCGCAGATCGCGGCTGAGATTCACCGGCGCTTCACCGAGGGCGGTGGCCAGCGCGATGTCGAGGATCGCGAGGTTCTGGTTGATCAGGCCGCTGGTCGCGGCCGAATGGAACGCGATCGACCGCACAGGACCGTCCAGGGCGGTGAGCAGTGTTTTGCGGGCCAGGCCGGCCGGGGTGGAGATCGGGATGGTCGTGCCGATCTCAACCGCTTTCAGATCGATTGAGGCGGTGCCAAAGTTCAGCATCACCTCCTCGATCTTGCCGTCGTAGTACGTGATCAGAGCCCGGTAGGACCCCGTGCTGGAGGGGCTGAAGGTGATGTCGTTGAGACTGAAGGACTCGCCGTTGCCTTTGCTCAGCGTGAGCAGGGCATTGGGCAGCACCGGCATGTTGCTCAGCGTTACCGATAGCGCATCATTTGTGCTGGTGAGACTGGCGGAGCCAAGCTTTGTTCCATTGACTTGACTGCCCTGATACCCCGAAATCTGAAGATCGGAGACGGGGAGAATATAGGTATCGTAGAAAAGTGAGTGGTTCTCCGGCGCTTTCGCTTGCCAATAGTAGATGTCATCGATCGATAGCTGTAGCCCGATGCCATTGGCGCCATTCAGCAGCGGCATCTCGAAAAAGCCGGTGTCGGCGCCATCGATGGAATCGCTGCTGGCGATCTCGAAGTAGGGTGTGAAGGAGATAAGATCAACCGCGCTTGTGAAATTGTCTCTGTAGGTCTGGTCACCGTTCAGGATGGCGATGCGGCTATCCACCAATTCATAGCTGCCCCGGATTGGCGTGGTGTTTGAGTCGACCGGGTTTGTATTCCCGTCAAATTTAACGGGATCAATCTTTATGTATTGATTGATTTTGAATAGGTGGCTCCGCGGTGTTGGTGCGCTGCCTATCAGCAAATCCAGTCCTGTCAATTCCAGTGCGATGCTGGCGATATCAAGGGGCTGGGGGAGCTCGATCGTGAGCATGCTCGCCATTGGGTTGGCGTCGCCGCCAATCTCCGAGCTGCGATCATTGAACAGATTTTGATGCTTGATTAGCCAGTTGAAGTTATAACCTGCCTCGTCTTGGTAGTTAGGGATGTAGATGTTGTTGGCGTCGTGGTAGAGGACTGGGCTGGGTAGCCATAGGGCAGAGTAGACATGGCTGGGCGCCTCGCTTTGGTTGGCGGGGGCTATCCATTCCTGGAGCGGGAAGAGGCTGAAGGCAGGTGCAAAGCCTCTCTGATCATCGCTTCCAAGCACTGGGGAGCGGATGATTACGTTGTTGGCCGACCTGATGGATGCCGGGGTTCCTGGTGTTGCAACGTTTGCTTCTTCCCAGCCGAGTGTTGTCGCCTGTGTAGTTGAATTGGGCTCCACGTCCCAGAGTAATTGATTGACTCTGTTTGATGTGCTGCTGCTGGTACTGACGGTTTGCCTGCGTAGCGGTTCGGGCAGAGGAGCGATGAACGTCTCCTGGTTCACTGTGATCGCGGGCTGGTCGGCCAGCAACTGAATCAGCCGCTGGTCATTCATCGCTGTGAGCAGACCGAGGTTCAGCTCGAAGCTGGGGAAGAGATTGGTGGGAATCTGGATGTTTTCAAGGCCGGAAACTGGAATCAGGCCTTTATGGAGTTCTACGGAATTGATCCCTCCCGATCCGATGCCAATGCCGCCGACTTGATTCGCTATGGCCATGCTCGCGGGCGCCGCCATCGCTGCCGTGCTCGCCGATAGCTCGCCCAGCGCAAGCTCACTGCTGAGCAGCGTGCGGCGGCGCACCAGGGAGGCATCGATCTGGGCGTCTGTGCTGTCGTCGCGCAGCAGTATCGGGCTGCTGAGGGAGGCGGCGAAGGCCTTCAGCCACGGGTCCAGATTCTGGCCGGGGATGACGCCGACGACCGGCTTGCCCTCGGCATCCACGGTGGTGCTGAGGTGGAACAGCTGGGCCAGGAAGTCGCGGCCGGCGGCCAGCAGGGCGTCGTCGTTTGGACTGACGCTGTTGAACAGCGGCCGGTCGTAAACGATCGGCCCCGTGGGGTTCGGGCCGGTGAGCTCGCTGAGATCGAAGGGGGCCTTGAGCAGATCGCTGCGCGGGTTGTCGCGCACTGAGATCAGCGCATCGTCAATACCGAGGAAATAGACGTAGCTCGGATCGTGGCGGAAGTTGAGCGGCGTTTGGTTGAAGGCGCCATGGCCCAGCAACTGCCATTGGTCTTCGTGGTCGAGCAGGAAGAGCTCCAGCGCGGAGCCCGCAGCCTTCTTGGCCAGGGCCACGGCGTCGCTCTGGTTGCTCGGCATCAGCTCCAGCAGGCCATTGCCGGCGTTGAAGGCGCTGCCATCGAACAGGCTGCGCGGCAGGCGGAACAGGGCATAGGAGGCCTCAAAGCTCCCCCGGCCCAGTTCGAGCTCCACCAGGGTGTTGAGGTCGAGCCGGTTGTTCGTCTTCTTGGCTGTGGTCAGGGCGGAGCTGCCCGGCAGCTGCGGCTCGAGATCCGCCAGGAAGGCATCCAGCATCACCAGATCCCGCGGCCGGTCGAACAGGGTGCTGTCGGAGCGCCAGAAGCTCACGGCCTGCTGGTTCGCCACCTGCTCGTAGTCGATGCCCTGCCAGGCGCGATTGACGGCGATGTCCATGCCGCTGGCGAGACGGGCCGTGGGGGCGAGGGGATCGCGGTCGCCACTGTTGTGCTCTCCCTGCTCGCTGTCGAAGTAGCCGAACTGAAGCCGCGTGCCGCTCATGCCGGCGAGCAGGTCCTGGCGGAAGGGGGCCTGGCCGTTGCCCGGCAGCACCAGCAGGCTGTCCTTCGCGCCGCTCGACACCGCCACATCGGCCAGCCCATCGGCATCCAGGTCACCCCAGGCGGCGCGCAGGATCGCCGTGGCATCCGGCTCCCAGCTGGCGAGGTCAGCGGCCCAGTGGGCTGGGGTGACGACGCGGAAGCCGAGGCCGCCATCGTTCTCCAGCACCTCCACCACATTGCGCCGCACGAAGTCGCTGCCTGTGCGCTGGCCGCTGACCAGCAGATCGATCCAGCCATCGCGGTTCCAGTCGCCCCAATCGGCCTGGTGGATCAGATCGAACACCGGCAGATCAAAGCTGGCGTTGAAACTGCGCCGGCCGCCGGCATCGATGTCGTTGATCAGGATCTGGGCCTCGCCGTTGCCGAGGCTGTCGAAGCCCCAATGCAGCAGGTCGAGGTCGGTGTCGTTGTCGACGTCGCCCCAGGCCACGCCCCCTTCCCAGCCGCTGGTTTCGGCGGTGAACAGCTCACGGTTGAGCTCGGGCACCAGCAGATCGCTGCTGCCGAGCACATCGAGCGAGGTGATCGTGACGCCGGTGCGCAGGGCCTCGCTGCCGATCGTGGCGAAGGCGCCACCGTTGAAGCTCCACTCCAGCTTGATCGCATGGTCGCCGGAGCTGCCGGCCACGGCCGGATCGCGCCAGCGCAGCTCGAGATCCACGGGCCGGTCGGCGCGCAGGCGCAGCTGTTCGGCGGCACTGTCGATCTTCTCGCCATCGACGAACAGTTCCCAGGCATTGGTGCGGTTGTCGTCGGCCGTGACCCGGAAGCGGTAGAAGCCCTCCTCGCCGGGCTGCAGCTGGCCGCGCCAACGGGCGGAAAGCGCGCCATCCCAGCTGGCGGGAAGTCCCGTGGCGTGGTCGAGATCGCTGCCGCTGGGCAGCAGATAGCCCCAATCGAAATCGATGCTGGCATCGACCCGGCGCAGGAATCGCTGCTGGAAGTCGGCGCCGAAGTAGTAATCGCCGATCAGGCCATATTGGCGGATGGCGCTGATCGCACCGGAGCCGCTGCCATCGCCAGCAAAGTAATTCTCGATCGTCAGATCGCGGGCGGGGTTGACCACACCATCGCCATCGAGATCGATGATCAGATCGTTGTTGCCGCTCCGGCCGCTGCCGTTGCCGCGCACGAAGCCGATGCTGCCCTCCTGCACGCCATCGAGGCTGAGCAGCTGGGGGAGCTCCAGGGTGAGTTCGTCCTCGGCGCCGCCGAGTCCGCCCTGATCGCGGATCACCGTGCCGCCGGCGGTCATGCGCAGCCAGCCGACGCTGTCGTCGGCGGCGGCGCGGCGATAGAGCAGCTGATCGGGCATGAAGCCCAGGCGCTCGTATTGCTGCCACTGCACCTCGCCACGCCAGCGGCGTGGATCGGCCCAGAGGCGGAATTTCTCCCAGCTGATGACCTCGCCATCGAGCTCGATGGGCTGCAGCGAGCGGGGATCGCCGCCGAGGCTGCGGAACGCCTGCTCGAGGGTGAGCAATGGCGTGCGCAAGCTGTAGCGGTCGTCGCCGGGGCCGCCGACGAGCAGGTCGCGGCCGCCGCCGCCCTCCAGCTGATCGGCGCCTTCACCGCCGTGGATCTGGTCGTGGCCGGTGCCGCCGTCGAGGACGTCGTCGCCGCGGTCACCGAGCAGTACATCGTGGCCGCTGCCGCCCTGGAGGGTGTTGTGCTGGTTGTCGCCGATCAGCACATCGTTGAACTCCGAGCCTTCGATGGCTTCGATCTGCGACAGCACGCCGGTGAGCGCTTCGGCCACGGCGCGGCTGCTGAGGTCGGCGGGTTGCTCCGTGGCGATCGCCCGCGCAAAGGCGTTGAGCCATTCCGTGAGATCGCCGCTGCGGCCGGCCTCGATCAGGGCGTCGGCGCTGGCGGCGGAGAAGCTGCTGAGCAGCTTGACGCGGCTCTCGTCGGCGATGGGCGTGCCCGGCGGTGAGGGGTTGCCGGCGGCGATGGCCTGCTGCTGCACCTGCCACTCGCGCTGCAGCTTCAGGGCCTGATCGCGCAGCTGGTTGGTGGGCAGCGCCAGCAGCCGGGCCGCGTCGCGGGCCAGGGCCGCCTCGGCCACCGTGCTGCCGGGCAGATCGAAGATGGCGGTTTGCAGGCGATCGCTATCGCCCCAGCCGTCGCGGCTGGCATAGGCCGACACGGCGGTGGCGATCAGCTTGAGGCTGCCGAGATCGAGCAGCTGGGAGGAGGCCGCCAGCCGCGCCGCCTCCACCACGCTGAGGCTGGAGCGCGGCGTCACCCCCTGACGCAGCAGGGCGGTTTCGATCGCCTCGCGCACGTCCTGCGGCACATCGCGCAGCAGGCCGGTGCGATCCAGACGCACCAGCTGGGCATCCGGATCGGTGGGGATCCAGAGCACCGGATTGGTGGCCGTGATGTCGGCCAGTTCCGGCAGCAGCGCCGCCTCGCCTTCGCAGAGTTCGGCCAGCAGCTCCCGCAGGCTGGTGAGGGGATCGAAGCGGCGGTAGCCGCGGCTGGCCATCGCCGTGAGCACCTGCTGCAGCGCCGCGGGCAACTCCCGCAGCGTCGTCGCCGGAGCGAGGGACACGGCATCGCCGCTGCCCGGCAGCACCACCACCGGCTGCTCGCGCCAGCCGAGATTCACCTCGGCCGGGCCGGCATCCTCGCGGTGGCTGACGGTGTCGAAGCCTTCGCCGCCGATCAGCAGGTCGCGGCCACTGCCGCCGAGCAGCACATCGTTGTTGAAGCCACCGCGCAGCTCATCGTTGCCGCTGCCCCCCTCCATCCGGTTGGGGCCACGCAGGCCAACGATCAGATCATCGCCTTCCTGGCCGAGAAGAATATCGAAATACGAATCAACATCGCTGCCATAGAGCACATCGTTGCCCAGGCCGCCGTCGAGGTACACCACCGGCACGGCGCTGGCGGCGGTGCTGCCGCGCAGGGTGTCGTTGCCATCGCCACCGGTGAGCACCCCGAAGAACTCGGGCAGCCCGGCGAATTGATCCTCGAGCCAGTCGCCCAGCAGCGAACGACGGAAGGGAATGCGGTAGGCATCGTCCTGGGCAAGCAGATCATTGCCATCGCTGCCGTTGCTGGAGACGATGAAGCGCAACTGGCGCCGGGCCTGGTCATCGGCGGAGGCGAAGCGGATGCGGCCTTCGTTGAAGCTGGTCTGGAAATGGAGCAGATCCTGATCGATGCCATCAAAGAAGATCAGGGTTTCGGGGGAGCGCACCCCATCGATGATCGTATTGATGCGCAGCACAGCGCCGCGCAGGCCGAGATTGACGGCGGTATTCTGGTAATCGGTGGGCCTAAACTCCTGCAGCACATAGCTGTGAGTCACCTCGCGGCCATAGCTGTCGAGGATTGGCTGGCTCAGGAAGCGCTCGGCAGCGCGCTCATTGCCACCCTCATCGGTGGCCAGCACGCGATCGCGATAGCCGCCGGAGGGCTGGGCGGGATCCTGGGGATCCTTGCGATAGAGGATCTGATCCCAGACGAAGCTGGCATCCTCAGGTAGATAGAGCTCAACAGTATCAAGGAAGGGGTTGAAATCGTCGATCACCACAATCGTGCCCTTGGCATTGGCGCCAACCGGCGTGCCGTAGAGATTCTGCTGGCTATCACCGATGCGGAACTGGTCTTCCACCGCGCTGCCCTTGAGCACCGCCAGCAGGTCATAGTTCTTGATCTCGCTGATCCGCTCGTCTTCGCTGAACCTCGCCACCGCCGCATTGATCTTGAGCGCGGCATCGCTGGCCAGGCCCTGGATCAACGAATTGGCCAGGGAGGTGATGCTGGAGGAGGCGAGCGAGAAACCCGAACCAGGCGCCGTCCAGGTGGCGGCTCCATCCGCCTGCTCCTGATCGAAGGCGCGGGGATCCCTGGTGAGCAGGGCCGCTTCGTTGCTGGTTTGGGTGTATTGCGGTTCGGCGAAAATCCGCTTCATCGCCAGCAGCGTGCCCTCGGCGAGCTGCTGCTTGAAGCTCGCCTGGCTCAGCGGGGCGCCAGCGCCCACGCCCACCGCGCCCTGATGCAGGCTGGTATCGGGCTGGGTGTAAGGAAGCTGGTCTTCCAGACCGGCGCGGCGGTGGTCGGTGGCCTGCAGCTCCAGCTCGTACAGACCGGCGAGCTGCTGAGGTCCGACGCCGGGGCGACTGGGCAGGCGGGTGCCCAGGTTGTCGCTGAGGGAGGGGCTGGAAACGCCGTCGCTGGCCGGGCTGGTGGGGCTAGATGGCAGGCCCGGCAGGATCGCCGCCAGTTCGCTGGCATCGAAGGCGTAATCGAAGTTGGCCCAGCGCTGGTCGTTCTCGTTGACCACGAAAAGGGCATTGGCAAACGCCAGACGGTCCGCAAGGGCCACGCCGGCGGTCCCGTTGTCGTTGAGGAGGTTGCGATAGATGATGGTGACCGGATTGCCACCGGCTTGGGCTGAATCGGCGAGGTTGTTTTCGCTGTTCGGCAGGGCGAAGAAGTCCTCCCCATTGAGCAGCAGATCCAGGTCTTTGTCGCCGTCGATGTCGCCACTGCTGATCGTGCCGTTGGCCAGGCCGTAGAGGTTGAGGTCGGTGGCCTTGAGGATCGGCGTGCCGTCGGCGCGCGTCGAGTCGTACAGGAACAGGTTGGTCTGCGGGATCGCCAGGGTGTTGCCGTCGGCGGCACGACGGGTGGCGGTGCCGAAGCCGATCGTGGCCAGATCGCCATCGCCGTCGTCATCCGCATCGAACACATGCAGATCGCCGGCATAGAGGCCAAAGGGCTTCAGCTCGTCATCGCTGAACCGGCCATCGCCATCGGCATCGCTCCAGATCAGCGGCGTGATCCCCCGCCAGCCGCCCAGGGCGGCGGGATCTTCCTGCAACAGGGCCAGCAGCGGATCGGCCTGGCGGGGGCTGGGGCTGTCGCTCGTGTTGCCGGCCAGCAGGATCGACAGGGGCGCCGTGCTGGACCCGGCGACGGCTTCGCGGAAGCCGGTGCGGGGATCGAAGCCCACCCACAGGGCGCTGGCCTGCGCGAGGCTGGTGCCTCGCTTCACCGCCGTGCCCCGGCTGGTGCTCAGGCCTTCGAGGCTCACCGTGAGGTCGAGATCGAAGCGGAAGCTGCCGGGGGCGGCGTCGGCGCTGCCGCTGGTGCGCAGCAGCAGCAGCGGCCGCTCCAGCACCGCGCCGGCGATCACCCCATCGGGCCGCTGGATCACGCCCTGCAGCAGCAGGGATTCGTCGCGGCCGTCGCCATCGCGATCGCCGGCGGCGAGGCGGCGGATCACCACCGTCTCGTCGCTGGCCAGGGGCAGGGTGTCGGGATCGCTGATGTTGAGCTGCACCAACTCCCGGGCCTGGGGTGGGCCTGAAAGCAGGTCCAGGCGGGTGATCAGGGCAGTGGACCCGGAGCTGGCTGGCACCTGCTGCAGCTGGGCGGCGAGCACCGGCTGGCCGTTCGCCAGATCGCTGAGGGCATGGCGCTGACGGATCCATGCCGGCGAGAGGGTCGGCAGGACCCCGCCCGGGGCGGGGCGACGGCCTCCGGGGCCAGCAAAGATCTCGGAGCCGTCAAAGCGCACCAGCTCAAGGGAGCCATCGCTGCGGCGACTGATCGCCTGTCCATCCCGGCTGAGCTGCAGCAGGGTGCCGTAGCTCTCGGGCACGATCCATTCCCAGCCGTCAACCAGGAGCCGTTGTGCGCCACCGTTGCGTTCCCGAAGCAGCAGCAGGTTCTCAGCGGCGCTTACCAGCTCGGGGGAGCTGAGCTGGCGCAGCATCTCCGCTGTCATGTCGGCGGCGCTGACTTCGCTGCGCACCAGAACGGAGCTGCTGGGCTCGCGATGCATCAGCTGCCGCAACTTCAGGATCGGTCCTGCGAGTTCCCCTGCGTCGCCGCCACCCTCAATGCCGCTGTCGGTGGACCAAACCGCCAGCACCGGGTCGGAACCGCCGACCAACAGCTCGCCGATCACCTCAAAGCGATTCGAATCGGCAGGGTCGGGCACGATCAGTTGAAGGCCCCGCGATTGCATCCCGGCGGGTGTCTGCAACAAGGCCGCCCGATGGTTCTGCCAGAACTCGCCGCTCTGAGGGCTGCTGGAGACGTATCCCTCCGCCGCTTCGCTGCTGTAGAGCCAGGAGCTGCTGGCGGTGTCCGCGTCGCCACGGCTGCCGACGGCTACCACAACGCCGGAATCGCTGCGGCTGATGCCGTCGGCGTTCAGGTCGGGCACCCTGACCACGGCGCCGCTCAGGGCGGCGGCCCGTTGCACGAGCTGATCACTGGCCAGCCATTGTTCCAACTGCTGCAGGCCCGGCAGCGCCACGGTCCAGAGGTCAGCGCCAGCGCCACCTTCGCCGTAGTAGTCCCGGCTGCGGCCATGGAGGGTGAACCCTGCCGCTGCCTTCGGGCCGCTGGCCGTCAGCAGTCCTTCTACGGAAAGGCCGCGGAACGAGCCATCCCAGCCTTTCAGGGCGGTGGCTTCGGCTGTCGCCGTCAGCTCGGCGGATGGGCTTTCCCTGGACTGCAGAGCCATGTAGCCGCCGCTGGCGATCGTGATCGCCAGCTGTCGATCGCCACTGATCGCTACAGGCACGCCAGTGGCGGCGTCCAGCAGTGCCTCCGGAGGGAGCGGCAGCCATTGCACCAGCACCCGCGAGGGTCCGTAGTACGAGGGCGTTTCTGCGGCGTCCAGCCCTGCGATCAGTACACCCTCGTCGCTGATGCTCACGGCGTCGACACTGGCGAGGACTGCGTCTTCAGCCAGGCCGATCCGCACTGGCTTGCCGGGTTGGAGACTGCCTGCCGCGTAGGGTGTCAGCTGCAGCCCCACAGGCCTCCACAGGTCTCGGTCCTGGTCGTTGAGCGTCTCCTGGAGGGCTTCCAGTTTCCAGATCCATTCGCCTTGGCTCTGCCAGCCGAGCTGCACAACGCTCGGCTGATCGCTGCGCGCTTCGGTTGCGAGCAGCCTGAGGTTGGCTGGCTCACTGTGGTCCTCGCCGCTGAGCAGCAGGCTGATGGAGGCGAGGGCATCGCTCTTCAGGCCTGCGATCAGCTCCTCCGGCCAGGCCCGATCGAGCGTGGTGAGCCAGGGTGGCGGGCTGAATGACCGGGCTGTCTCGATCGTCAGCTGATGGAGGCGCAGATCGCTGAAACTGTTCGATGGACGCAGGGTCTGCAGCCAAGGGGTATCCCCCAGGTCCACCAGTGCCAACTGCCGCTCGCCCAGCGCCTGATCGAGCTTCACCTCGACGGCCGTGCTGGCCCCTTTGGCCCAGTGCAGCAGGCGGATGGGGGCCACCTGGTTGGGGCTTGGATTGGCCAGCAGCAGCAGACCGCCTTCGCGGTCATCGGCCACCGAGATCGTGGTGCGATCGAGCCAGCCGTAGCTGTTGCCTGGAAGGATGCCGTCGTAGCGGAGCGGCTGTAGAACGTCGCTGCTGTGGTCGCCGGCAGGGAGGCGCCAGATCTGATGATTGGTGGCGGAGTTGTTGTCGTCGCCCTGGCTGGCTATCACCACCAGCTGTTGATCGAGATTCCGCAATCCCAGCTCCCTGTATCCCTGGGGCCTGGGTTGATCCTGTTCCAGTTTGATCTGGCGGAATCCAGAGTCATCGACAATCATCAGCTTATCTGAATCGCTGCTGCGCTCCACAAACGCCACCGCGTCTCCGAAGCGCACCATCCCCAGTGCCGAAAGACCTTGGTAGAGGGGAATCGACTGCTCCAGGGTGTGAATGGCGCTGATCTCGCCGCTGGCTTTCAGCCGCACCAGACGGGTGCCTGAGTAGCCGCTGTCGCCAAAGCTATCCAGCACCAGAAAACCGCCATCAGCCAGAGGCTGAACGACGTTCTTCAGGCCCCAGTAACTCCAGTAAGGTGTGTTTAGCTTGATCTCGTCGTTCTGTAGGTCGCGGAAGGCCACAGTGCCATCGGCCTGGAAACTGCCGAGCTGCAGAGTGGGCTCAGCCTTGGAATTCGGAGCCAAGAGCAACAGGCTCACCCGGCCTGCGGCGTCGCTGGCGGGGATCAGATCAATCAACCCGCCAATGCTGTTGGTGGTCGACACCTCAAAGCGAGCGATTTCTTCTGCCGCTTCACCGATCTGCTGGGGCAGGCGCAGCAGTTGACGTTGGCTGCGCCCAGCCTCGTCGTTGCTGATCAGCATCAGGTCTCCCTGGGATCCGGCCGCTTTCAGCCAGGCTGATCCGCTGGTATTCACTGAGGGGCTCAACACTTGTTCGGGCGGCAGCTCCAGCAACCGCCCGCTGACGCCATCGCGAAGGCGCCAGAGCGTTTGCTGGATCGCACCATTGGCTTCGTCCCAGCGCTGGCTCCACCAGTAGAGGCTGCTGCCGCTGCTGGCCAGGCTCCCCTGGATCAGGTATTCACCGGCCTTGAGGGCGAGGCTGATGGTCCGCAGGCTGCCGCTGCTGTCGAGCAGCACCACACTGTTGAAGCCACTGATCGCAGCCCGCACCCGGCCGTCAGAGTCGGCGCTGCCCAGCTCGACCCAGCTGCGCGTGCTGCCGAAGGCGTCGCTCAAGCCCGCGCCGCTGTTGTTGATCGTCGTGCTGGCGAGGGGGCTGAGCTGACTGGTCAGCTCTCCTTCCGCCTCCAGGTCCGCCAGGGGGAGGGTCAGCAGCAGAGCACCGTCGACCATCTCCAGCAGGACCTGTTCGGCATGGCTCAGCAGGCCGTTGGCCGAGGCCAGGGTGTTGCGCAGCTCGGCGCTGAGCTCTGGCATCGCCTTGCTGCCGCCCACCTTGATGGCCCACAGCTGGAGCGCCTCGTCGGCGTCCTGCAGCAAGGCCCAGGCCTGCTCGTCGTTGATCCACCCCACGCTCGCCACCTTGACGGCATCCTTCAGCGGCAACTGGGCCAGCACCAGGCCGCGGTTGTCGGTGAGGCTCAGGAGCACCTGCCCGTGGAAGTCCTCGCCGGCGATCAGGACCCGCTCGCCGAAGGCAGCGGCGCGCCGTTGGTCCACGTTGGCTGTGTGCAGGTCCTGGAGGCGATTGATGGCCCCGGTGCTGAACACCGCATCGTTGGCTGTGGCCAGATCCTGCGGCTGAAGTGCGATCACGTCGTCAAAGTTCTCGGGCGTGATCGCGTTGGTCACCGACTTCTGGCGCCAGATTCCCTGCCAGGTCTCATCAGACCCGTCGGCGCGGCTCAATCGGGGGTAGGAGTCTGGACCGCCCTCCCGATCGCGGCTGGCGAAGACCCAGAGCGGAGCGGTGGCGTCGATCGGCCAGCCGGTGCTTTCCAGCTCCACGGACTCCCAATCGTTCTGGAGCGGTGAGCCATCCACTTGCTCGGTCCGCTCCGCCGCTGCTGAGGCCACCAGCTGGATGGGGGCCACGGGGCTGTTCGCCGTGCCGGGATCGAGCCAGAGCCAGTTGCCGAGCAGCAGATCGGGCTCGCGATTGGCGTTCTGGAAGGTCCACAGCGGCGCCAGGCTGTTGTCGTCCCGCCAGGTGGGCTGACCGTATGGGATCTGCAGATTGAGGGCCGTGGCTGTGCCGCCGACGAGATCCACCACCCGCCCGCCCGGCCCCTCGGTCTGAGCCTGCAGGGTGTAACCCCAGGCCTCGAAGCTGAGGTCACCGGCGCCGCCGTCGCGCCAGCCCGCCTGCAGCAACCGGTGGCTGAGGCTGCCTCCCGCCGACACCAGGGTGAAGCTGGGATTGAGCTGGGCCTTGAGGCCACCGGGATAGCGCCGATCGCGGGAGGGATCGCCGCCCACCACCTGAGGGCTGGAGGCGGAGGCCACCCCTTGGCTGAGCACCGTGATCTCGCGGAAGCCGGTGCCGGCCTCATCGAAGCGGGCCTCACCATCGCCATCGAGATCCTCGGAACGGGTGGTGTTGAGGTAGAGGGCGCTGCCGGGGATGGAGGTGTTGATGCTCACCACCACCCGTCCGGTGGCGGCCTCATTGGTCGGTTCACCGGCATAGAAAAGCTGCTCCACCAGCTCCCAGCCGCCGGCATCCACCACATCGCCCACGGTGTTCAGCGGCTTGACCCGAGTGGGTTGGATCCAGGTGGGCAACGCGGCGCCAGCGAAGCTGATGAAATCGAACAGCCCGGCCGGCTCCTGGTTGGGGCCGTTGCCTGCGGGACGGTTGGTGAGCGGCAGGGTGAGGCGGCCATCGCCGTCGCTGTCGACCCAGACCAGATCGTTGCGCCAGCCATAGGTGCCGGCCGCCACGGTGTAGCCCAGGGGGTCGTAGGGAGGCGTGGCGCCGAGCGGGTTTGGCGCCGGCACGGGCCAGGGGACCGAGAGGGTGACCGCCATCGGGATGTCGGCCGAGATCACCAGCTCGTTCTGATACGCGGGAAGCAGACCATTGGGGTCGCGGATCTGCAGCGCCGCCGCTCCATAGACCCCGTTGGAGCCCATCAGGCCGTCGTTGTCGAGATCGATGCCCCAGATCGGCAGGGCGCGGTCGATGCGCTCCTGGATCGTGCCGCCGGAGGTGATCAGCAGTTCGAGGCCGTCGTTGGGGTTGCCGTTGAGGTCGAACCACTGGCTGCTGCCGAAGCGGGTGCCGAGCAGGCCCAGACCGCGCCAGGTGTTCCAGCTGCCGCTGGCCACGCCGTCGCTGGCGATGGCGGTGATCTTGCGGATCTGGGCCTCGATCGCCGCCAGATCGGTGGCGCCGTTGGGATCGCGGGCCATGCCCTCGGGCACCGTGACCCGTTCGCTGGCGGAGAAGGCGGCCTTGCCGGGCTCGGCCACGAGCCGATCGGGTGGCACGTTCTGCTCATCGATGTTGTGGCGGCCGATCGCGTCTTCGCTCACATTCAGGAAGCGAGCCAGCACCTGATCGGTGTCGCGGTCGATCAGCGACATGACGCCCACGCTGCTGTTGAACAGCTGGTTGGGGGCGTAGATCTGGCTCAGGGCAATCCAGATCTCGTTGCTGTTGAGGGGATTCTCGAGAATCGCTGCGTAGTCTTCGGCGTCGTCCGAGCTGAAGGCCGGGTTGTTGCGGAAGCTCCAGTCGAGTTCAGCCGCCACAGCCAGGCCGCTCCCTTCCGGGGCCGTGGCCGGCAAGCTGGCCTCAAACCGCGCCACGTAGTGCCGCAGCAGGTTGATCGCCTGGGCCGTGCCCAGATCGGTCACCAGCTGGTCGGTGAGATCGGCGATGCTCCAGCTGCGCCACTGCAGATCGATCGAGCCGAAGCTGAGGCCGGCGGTGAGATACACCACATCGGTCTCGATCGGGTTGATGTCGAGGTCGTAGCGGATCTCGCTGCCGCCCCCCACCAGCTCCACCTGGCTGACGCCGAGATCGAGGGTGTAGAGCTCGCCAGTGATTGCGGTGTTGCTGGCGCTGGGGGCGCTGCTGACGCCGTTCCAGTCGTTCAGGCGACGGCTGGTGCCGTCGTGGGAGCCGGCGTAGAAATTCCAGACCAGATCGGTGCCGGCGCCGGGGGCCAGCTCCACCACCACGCCATCGGTGCTGCGGCGGTTGAGCACGAAGCCACGGGTTCCAGAGGCGCTGAGCTGGATGCCAGCGGCATCGGTGAGATTGCCGCCGGGAGAGTTGTTGAGGCCATCGATCAACGCAGCCGCGGTTCCTTCGTTGACGCCATCGCCGTCAAGGTCGCCCAGGGGCTGGGTTTTCCAGGTCTCGAGCGACGCGAGCAGATCCGCTTCACTCACCGGCCGCAACCTGTGACCCACCACGATGTCGCTGTCGATGCCGCCCACCAGCCGGTCGAAGCCGAGGGAGCGCACATTGGTGGGGGTGTTGTTGAGCGTGAGCAGGAACTCCAGCGCCGGGGGGCTGCCAGTCCCTGAGCCGAACAGCCGGAAGCCGTCGGCCGCGTCGACGCCCCGCTCAGCGCGCTCCAACCCCTCCCCGGCGAACAGCACATCGGCGCCCAGGGCCCCGAACAGGGTGTCGTTGCCGATGCCGCCCGCCAGCAGATCGAGGCCGGCGTAGTTCTGGCCGGGCCGGGCCCGGCTGATCAGGATCGGGTCGTCGGAGTCGTCGCCGACGAGTTTGTCGTTGCCGCGTCCGCCGGAGAGCAGGTCGTTGCCGATGCCGCCCCGCGCCTCGTCGTTGCCATCGCCGCCGTACAGCGCGTCATCCCCATCGGCGAACTGCTCGATCAGGTTGAGCGTGGCTTGGTAGCCGTAGAGCACATCGTTGCCGCTGCCGCCTAGCACCAGGTCGGCGCCGGTGCCGCCTTCGGCCAGGTCGGGGCCGCTGCCGCCGAACAGCCAGTCGTCGCCGGCCTTGCCCTGCAGCCGGTCCTCATTCACCGGACTGACCAGGGCAGGGTTGCCAGCCGGATCGGCATCGAGCCGCAGCAGCAACTGCCACTGCTGGGCGCTGAGCTCGCTCCAGTGATCCACGTCGAGCTTCGCCTGCAGCCACCGCAGGATGGCTGGCTGCCCTGGCTGGGGTGTGCCGGCCAAGGACCCGCCAATGCTGCTGGCTTCTGTTCCCAACACCTCCAGCAGGGAGAACGGCTCGGCCTTCTGGAAGGCAGGCGTGGCGCTGGGATCCGGGCGGTGCTGGAACAGGGTCGCAAAGCCGGCAAGGGCCTCGTCGGAGTCGTAGAGATCGCCGAACAGCCAGTCGTCGCCGTCGTCGCCCACCAGCTGGTCCTTGCCGGAGCCGCCGATGCCGAGGTCGTCGCCGCTGCCGCCGAAGATCTCGTCGGGGCCCTGGGAGCCGGAGAGCAGGTCGTCGCCGGCGTCGCCATGGAGCTCATCGCTGGCGGCGCCCCCTTCGAACTGGTCGTTGCCGGCGCCGCCGTGCATCAGGTCGGAGCCAGCGCCGCCGATGGCCCGGTCGTGGCCGCCATCGCCCTCCACCAGATCATCGCCCTCATCAGCGAACAGCCAGTCGTCTCCCTCGTTGCCGCGCAGCTGGTCGTTGTCGACACCGCCCATCAGCAGGTCGGAGCCGTCGCCGCCCTCCAGGCGGTCCTCGCCGGCGCCACCCTCCAGGGTGTCGATTCCGGCGCCGCCGCGGATCAGGTCGTCGCCGGTCTCGCCGCGGGCCAGGTCGGCGCCGTCTTCGCCCTCGATCGTGTCGGCGCCGCTGCCGCCCAGCAGCGAGTCGGCCTCGGTGCCGCCGCGCAGCAGGTCGTTGCCGAGGCCGCCCTCCAGGGTGTCGAGACCGCTGCCACCCTCAAGCCGATCGTCACCCTCCTCGCCCTGGAGCCGGTCGTTGCCTGCATCGCCGCGCAGCTGATCGCCGCCGCTGCCACCCTGGAGCAGATCGTTGCCGAGGTCGCCGATCAGGGTGTCCTCGCCGCTGCCCGCCTCGATCGTGTCGTTGGCCTCGTCGCCATCGAGCTGGTCGTTGCCCGCGGCGCCGCGCAGCAGGTCGGCGTCGGCGCCACCCTGCACCTGGTCGTCGCCATCGCCCGCCTCGATCGTGTCGCTGCCGCTATCGCCGTAGAGGCGGTCGTTGCCGGCATCGCCAAAGATCCGGTCGCCATCGGCCCCGCCGTGGATCTGGTCGTCGCCCTCCTGGCCCCGGAGCGAGTCGGCCCCCGCCTCGCCGAAGATCAGATCGGTGCCCGTACCGCCCTCGGCCGTGTCGACGCCAGCGCCGGCGGCGATCGTGTCGTTGCCGGCGCCGCCCTCCAACCGGTTGGCGCCGGCATTGCCGACGAGCAGGTCATGGCCGTCGCCGCCGCGCACCGTGTCGGCCTCGAAGCCGAGCACGGCTGAGGCGTTGCCAGCCCGGAAGTCGTCGAGCGGCAGGCTGGCCCCGGGCGCCAGGGAGCCGGCCAGCACCACATCGTCGCCCCCGTCGCCATCGAGCAGATCGCTGCCCGCGTCGCCCAAGAGCGTGTCATTGCCGGCATTACCACGCAGGCTGTCATCGCCGGCGCCCCCTTCGAGGCGGTCGTTGCCGTCATCGCCCTGGAGCTGATCGGCCCCCTGGTCGCCCAGCAGTGTGTCGTTGCCGGCGCCGCCTTGAATCGTGTCGTCACCCAGGCCGCCGTCGGCTTTGTCGTCCCCGTCGCCCGCTTCGAGACGGTCGCGGCCAGCGGCGCCCAACAGGGAGTCATTGCCGGCGTCACCGCGCAGCAGATCGTCGCCTTCCTGGCCCTCCAGGCGGTCGTCACCCTCGCCGCCTTCGAGGCTGTCGTTGCCCTGGCCGCCCTGGAGTGAATCGGCTCCACTGTTGCCGCGCAGCAGGTCGTTGCCCTCATCGCCCTTGATCAGGTCGTTGGCGCTGCCGCCGGCAAGGGTGTCGTTGCCGACATTGCCGCGCAGGTCCAGGGCCCGGCTCACCTGGGCACCTTGGATCACGTCGTTGGCCTCGCCGGCGTCGCCCTTGATGGTCTGGATGCCGGAGAAGCTCTCGCTGCGGCCGCCCGGGCCATCGATCACCACCTTCTGGCCATCCATGCGCAGCGTGAAGGTCTCAGCGCCGTCGCTGGGTTCCACGTTGCGCTCTTCGGCCCGCGGGCCGATGTTCAGCAGCAGTTCGGTAGCGCCATCGGGGGCGGAGGCGTAGTAGGGCTTGGGTGGGGCACCGCCAGGAATTTCAATGCTGAACAGCTCAAATTCCGGCGTTTCATAGATGGTGAACGACACCTTGAACGGGGAAATACCCACCTCAACCCCGATCGAAGCCGAGAGGGCCACGCGGATGGCGGCATCGAAGATGGCGAGGGGGTTGTAGCTGAAGTTGTCGAACAGCTCCTGGAAACGCACGCGGCCATCGCCGTTCGGGTCGTTGAGCTCGATTTCCACGGTGCCGCGGATGTGGGCGTCACCCCGCACCTTCAGGAAGGGCAGCCCCACGCTCACGCCACCGCTCACCTCGATGCGGAGTTCGGCGCCGGCACCGGGATACTGGCTGCCATTGATCAGGTTGTCGGGCTCATCATCGAGCACATAAAACCCATCGGCGAGCGCCATCAATTCGCCGGTTTCGATCAGGCCCGCCAGGCCGGTGAGGTCGTAGCCGAGCACCGTGGGCCGGATGTAGGGGGTGATGCTGGCGCCCACCTCCAGATTCACCGGCGGCGGCGCGAAGATGGGGCCGATCGTCTGCTGGAAGCCCCAGCTGGTGGAGAAGCCCTGGATCTGCAGGCGGATCAGATCCAGCTCATAGCGGCTGGCGGGCTCGGTGCCCATCAACAGATTGATCAGCCGCGAAGAGGTGTAAGCAAAATCAAGGAAGGGGAAGGTGACTTCCGTGCGGCCGATATCGGGGGAGCTGAAGTTGTTGGTGTTGGCGCCAACGCGGCCATTGCCGAGGGCGCCGGTGAGGGTGTTCACCGCATCCTGGAGGACCCCCTGCGGCGAATTGGCATTGGGGATGGCGTTGCGGTTCTCGCCATCGATGCTGTTGGTGCGGAAGGGGTTGGTAGCGGCATCCGGACCGCTGTAAGCGGGTCCGGCCACGATCGTGTGCAGATCCGCGGGCAGGAACAGCCAGGAGGGGATGACGAGTTGGTCGGAATCCTGCAGACGGGAAACGGCATCGACCACCTGGTTGATGTCGTTGTAGAGATTCACCCAGCTGGTGACGGCGCCATTGGGATTGCCATCAATGCCGATATCGATCAGATTGTGCAGGCGGCCATCGCCAAGCAGATTGAGGCCGGCGATCGAGAACTCCGTCTCGAGAATGCCCACCAGTGGCTCGAGTGGTTCGAGGAAATAATTGTTCAGGAACTGGGCGATCTTGACGAAGGGGCCGCTGGCCGCCACCAGATCCTCGCCGAGGTTGAGTCTGATATCACCCGGTCGGAACACGAAGGGGGTGAGGGAGAAGTCGAAGCCCGAATCGCCGAGTTCGCCATAGCCGCCGAACAGCATCTCGCCGTCGATGCTGAGGGCGCTGCCCAGGGAGGCGGTGATCCTGGGATCGATCTCGAAGCCCACTTTGGCCAGCGGGTCGAGCTCCAGCTGGCCGATGTCGGCCAGGGGCACCAGGCCCGTTCCAGGACCCTGGAGGTCGATGCCGAGCAGCAGGGCGCCGCTGAGGAAGGGATCCTGGTTGGCCGGCAGCGTGGGGGTGCCGCCCTGGGCCGCCGAACCGATGCCGAGGATGTTGGCGCTGGCGCTGGCCGCCTCCAGCTCCAGGAAGCCGAGGCGACCCCGCAGGGGCTCGGTGCTCTGCAGCGTGGCCCCCACCACCAGCTCGGGGCTGCCGCCGCTGCTGCTGCCGAACAGCTGCGCCATATCGGCGGGCATGCGGCTGCTGAGGTTCTGATCCACCCCGGCGGCGCTATCGAGCAGGAAGCTGGAGCCGAGATCGGGGGCGTTGGCATCAAAGGCGAAGCCGATCGAGCCCTCGGCGAAGAGGTTGAGATCGAAGCCGCCGCTGAGTTCGAGGATATCGCCAAGGCTGGTGTTGAAGTCGAGGTCGAGCGTTGTCGACAGACCTTGCAGACTGAGATCAAAGCGGTAGTAGTCTGGTGCGAATTCGCCACGGCGATTGAGATCGGCGCGCACATCGGTGAGATAAGCCTGCAGCGCCAGCCGCCTGGCTTCGGCGGTGGTGCCAAGCCGCTCGAAGTTGCCGAGCTGGGTCATCACATCGGCGCCGCTGTAGGTGCGGGCGGCAGTGCCATCGCTGTTGCGTACCTTGCTGCTGGCGAGGGGGTTGCTGCCGTTGAGCCCTTCCAGAATCAGCAGATGCTCATGACCGCTCGCGGCGGTGCGCTGCAGGATCGTGAAGGGTGCTGCGAAATCGATGGCGGCATTGCTGTCGATAGCGCCGGAGGGGTCCACCAGGCGATAGCCGTCAGGAAGGCGGATGGTGTCTAAGTTGCCGAGGAAAATGTGTGTGGTTCGATCCTGGCCTTCGAGATCAAATTCACTCGGTAGGACGTAGTCGATGGGGCCCGCAGTGGCATTGCTGTAGCGTGCGCTGGTATCGAGGCGAACTTGCTTGGTATTGTTGGTGTCGAGATTGGTGACACAGAAATAGGAGTCAAAGATCGGCCGCGACCGCAGCTCAAGGCTGAGGAATTCCGGCAGGATTTCGTCGATGCGTGGAATCAGATTCCAGGGGAGGATCTGTTCGCCCAGCCCACGCAGATCGGCCAAGGCCTGCTCGGCAGTATCGAAATGGCCGCTGAACTGCTTGATATCAGAACCAATCCCCGGTGCAAAGGTGGCGATCAATGGGTTATCGGCTACACCCGCCTCGATGGCGTGCTGCACGTTGTCGATCGTCTGCTCCAGCTGGGCCAGGATGAACAGCACCTGCTGCAAGCCAAAGCTGCCGCAATTCAAGGCATCGCCCACGTCTTCCAGTGACTGGGCGCCCTCCTCAAAGGCCTCTTCAAAGGGTTCGAGTAGCTCAAGGGCCTCCTCGCCGAGTTGTTCGGCCAGATCCAGCAACAGTTCAGGTTTGAACTCCACCGCCACATCGAAGCCGCTGGCGACAACCAGTGCTTGGCCATTGATGGCATGGCCGATATCCACCAGCTCCGGCGGTAGATAGCTGGTGCCATTGCTGCCCTGAAGCTGAAGATCAAGTCCCGCAGCGATGCCCGCCTGGAGCAGCGATTCACCTGGAGCGCTGCGGGCTGTCAGTCCCAGCAGTGAAATCTGCAGATCGGAGATGTCGAGCCAGGCGCTGGCGAAGAGCTCTGTGCCGTTGGCGTTGAGTGTCGCAAAGGCGCCTGAGTCCAACCCCTCCGGCAGATGGAAAGGTGCGCCGCCGGGGGTGGTGTCGAGTACGAAGAATTCACCCAGCGAGCGGGCATCGAGATCGAAGCCGAAGCCAAGGCGTGCCTCGACATCGATGCCGAGGTTCCAGTCGGCCGTGAAATCAAAGTTTCCCGTTGGGATGTTGATATCGGCTAGCTCGTTGATTAACGCTACAATGCTGTAATCCTGCTCGCCAATGCTCCAATCAAGGCCGTCGCCGAAGTTGAGCTCAAAAAGATAGAGAAGTGGTGTGCGCACCGCCGGATCATGCTCTGGGCATTCGCCGGCAAAGGCATCGGGTGTGGCCCGTTCAACAAGGCTGAGCGTGATCTCCCCGAGGCCGGCATCATCCATCGCCTGGTTGAAGCGGTTGGCCCATTCATCGGGGGGCAGGATGTTATCCGTAAAGTGGCGTACTGTGTCCGCCACGGTGGTAAAGCCAGCGCCGAGATCTTCGAAGCTGAAGCCGAGCGATCTGGCCAGACCATTGATCACTGGATCGCCGCCGAGATTGCCCACCAGGGCATCGCGGAGCTCTTCGATGCGATCGGCGAGGCCGGTGAGCATCGCCAGCCAGTTGGCGGGACTGAGGGCCCCTTCATCCAGGCCGCAGAGCGCCTCGTCCAGGGCATCGCTGACGGCGTCGATGGCATCGTCGATCGCATCCGCGGTGGAGCCGATCGGATTGCCGGCGAGCAGGAAATCGAGCAGCTGCTCGCCCTGCAGCTGCAGGCTGCCGGCGGCATTGGCAGTGATCTCCACTGTGCGCAGGGGCACCAACCCCTGATCGCCCGCGCTGCTGAGGTTGCCGTGGTAGAGCTCCAGCGCCGCGGCGGCCTCCAGGCCGAGCAGGGAGCGGGCGTTGGCTAGCTCGATCAGCGCCGTGGCGCGCAGATCGGCGGAATTCAGGCCGGTGGTGCGCAGGCGCAGGCCGCTGGGCAGGCTGGCGCGGTACTCCTCAACACCGCCCACCTGGGCGAGCTGCAGCTCCAAAGTCACCGCATCGGTGACCTCTTCCCAGTTGATGCCAACACTGCGCTCCAACAGATAGCTGCTGGCGGACACGGGTTCGAGCCGCAGGGTGAAGGAGCGGGGCCGTTGGCCGCCATCCTTGAAGACCTCCAGCTCGCCGAGGGGGTTGGCTTCGGCTCCGGGGCCCGGCAGGGCGGCCAGCGAGAAGCTGAGCAGATTGCCGTTCTGAACCACCCAGCTAGCCGGTAGGTCGCTGCTGGTGAGCTTGAAGCGGTCCGGTCGCTGCAGACGGTCGAGGCCGGCATCGAGACGCAGCAGGGCCTCGGCAAATACGGGGTCGTAGCCGGCGGGGGCAGTATTGAATCCCCAGAGATCAGCGGGGTTGCGCTCCACCCAGGAGGCATAGGGCAGCACACCGCGGGTGTCGATGTAGAAGAGATCGGAGAGCTCGCTGGTGCGGCTGTCGTAGCCAGCTACCAGGCCACCATTGAGGCCAAAGTAGTAGCTGAATTCCGCTTCATAGCCCTCGGCCACCGAGCTGAGCACATCCAGCAGTGGGCTGTCGCCCAGGCCATCGCCGAGCATGCTCACCAGATCTGTGAGCCGCAGGGTGGTGGTATCACTGATATTCAGGCCCTCGCCGAAATCGAGGCGGTAAACATAAAGATCTGGTGGGCATTCGATGCTGGGCGGTGTGACGATTAGGCCGCCCTGCACAGGCTGTTCGCCCACAAAGGACACCGCCACAAAGCGGTTGGTCTGAACATTTAAACTGGGGTCTCCGGGGGGAGCGGAGGCAACATCTGGCCGATAGAGGTTGCGCGGGTCGTTTTCCGGGAGAATGCGGATGCGCAGGTCAAAGTCCAGGCTTCCGATATGGTCATTGCTGAATTGATCGCCAAGATCAGCGGAGATGAGATCAAAGTCGCTGCCAGGATTGTTGTACTGCAGGCGGTTGCCACCCGATGGCGCGTCGAAGACGGCAAAGCCATTGCGTGAAGCATCCCATTCCAGCCAGAAGGTATCGGGCCTATTGTGCAGTCGCTGGAGGGCGGTGATGTCATTGATCGTGAGGTTGGCGATGCCATCAGGATCGTTGACATCGTTATAGCTCATCAGCGTGATCGATGTGTTCGTTGATGTGGACGCAGCTGGATCGACGTCCCCATCCATGAACAGGGTGGATGGATCAGAATCTGTATCATGGGGATGCTCTAGGGCCAGTGAATGGGCCAGCTCGTGGATGGCGACGCTCTTCCAGCCCTGTTCGTCAGAGCCAGCATAATAATCGCGATATTCCTTGGCCTCTGGATCATCAATCTTGATCCAGCCTGCATTGGTACTAGCATGAACAGTGCCAGGCAGGTATTCACCACTTCCAGAGATGCTGGCATCGCTATATAGTCTTAGATAGCCGCTGGGGTAGAGGGTCCGATTGCCTTTAATCAGCAGAGCCTCAGGGCTCTTGAAATCACCAATATTCGCAAACTTTGCCGGAATAAACTGCTCCATATAGCTGAATACATCGCCCCACCAGCCACGCTGTGCTGCATCGACGCTGCTGTCGAATACGTAAGGGATCTCGCCATCCTGTACCGTGGTGGGTGAATACCATGCGTAGCGGGTATTTGGATGTGCTGGATCCGTGAATCCTGCTTCGGTGATGTAGTCAAGATTATAGGTAATCGAAGCAGGGTCAATGCCGGTACTAAAGACACTGGTATTCGAGAACGTCACCGCGACACGACGGCGGCTGAGCCCTGGGCCGCTGCCCAGGCTGTCGCCGAAGCTGTTTGCCGGGAGGTTGATCACCCAGGCGCCCGTCAGCTGTTGAACGTCGCTGTTGCTGAGAGTGTGCCGGGGCGAATCCTGATAATGGTTGGCAAAGGCCACCAGATCGCTATCGCTCAGCACCCCTTCATCCACCAGTTCCAATACCGCGCCGCCGAGGCGCAGCTTGGCCAGGGTGATGTTGGCCGCATCGTGCAGCTGGGCGGAGCTGAGCAGGCCGGCGCGCTGATAGCGCTCTTCCGGTAGGTTGTAGCTGTTCACCCCTCCGGCATTGAACTGCTCCATCCGATTGGTGGACAGCAGCCATTCCTGCTCGGCGCGATCCAGCAGGCTGCCGAGTGCCAACCGCCCTGGCGTGCCGCTGGTCATGGCGGCCAGATCGGCCAGCATGCGGCTCTCCAGGGCTGGGCTGATCGACTGGTCGTCGGTGGAGGCGATCAGTTCAATTGCCCGCAGTTCCGGCAGGGCACTACTGCCACCACCGCCACCGCCGCTGGCGGAGAACTTCATCCAGGCTTCACGGATCTGTTGGCGCCGATAGGGATCCAGCTCATAGCGGCCGCTGGCGAAGTCGACCTTCGAGCCCACCTCGTCCTGCTCGATCGTGATCTGCCCGGCCGTCCCCCGGAACAGTTGCACCTGCTGCGTGCGGGCAGCGTCCTGGAACAGCCGTAGCTTGCCCGGCCCTGAGGTGGCTCCTGGAGTGTCGGCGGTGACACTGTAGAAATAGTTCCCACGGATCTCTCTGCCGTCGCTGGCTTGGAGCGGCTTGCTGGGATCCAGCTGCGCCACCTGCACCCGCAGTGAATTGAGGATGTCGCTGCCCGCCACCGCCAGGTCGATGCTGCCAGCCGCCGCGGTCAGGGTTGCCGAAAGACGCGAGCCGCCGCTGGCGGCGTCGTAGAGGGCAAAGCCGGTACGGGAGTCATCCCAGGACAGCCAGATGCTGGTCTCCGCTACAGCGGCGCCGGCACTGTTGTTGAGAATCAGGGAATCGGCGCTATCGCTGATCGAGGCGCGGAAGCGACCGCCGGCATAGCCGAAGCTGCCATCGGTGAGCTTGATCACCCATTGCTGCGTACCGCCGGCATCGACAAGGCTGAACCGCTCAAGGGCCACCCTGATTGTGATGTTTTCCGGGGCGGGCTGATAATCACTGATGCGTTCAACCTTGATCCAAGAATCAGTGGTTGAAGCATGGAAGTCGTTGTCGCGTGTCAGGAACACCTGCGGCTTGATCTGCAGGTCTTCCTCATCGCAGCAGCTGGTCGATGGATTGCTGGGTTGGGCGAGCAGGCTGAGGTGGATATCGAGATCGTTTTGCTCGAAGATCGCATTGATGCTGGTGACGAAACCTTCGGCGCTCAGCCAGCGGTCGCGGAATTCCGCCACCTCAGCGGTGATCGTGTTGAAGCGATCGGCCAGGTCGGAGGCCTCCGTCAGCCACTCGCTGGGCACCCAATCCGGCAGGGCATCGGCGCGGCTTTCAAGGGCGTCGATCTGACTGGAGAGCTGGCCCGCCAGCCGGTCGATGGTGTCGATGAAGCCGTTGACGAAGGCGAACCAGCCGGCCGCGCATTCCGGCAGGGCCAGATCGTTGAAGCCATCCAGGACCGATTCAATCTGCGCGGCGAGGGCCAGGCCAGCCTCTCGGGCGTCGTCGCCCACCGCATCGGCGAGGGCGAGTAGATCGGTCTCGCTGAGGTCGAAGGTGACGCCCCCCTCGAGTTCGGGGGTGGGGAGAGCGCTGAAGGGCTGTGGCTCCACCCCCTCCGCGATCAGGTCAGCCCCGAGGCCGAGGTTGAGGCTGAACGTGCGGGCTGGATCGCCGATCTCGCTGAGGCGGTACAGCCGCGGGTTGCCGTTGCTGTCCAGCAGCAGCGGCGTCGAGAAATGGAGGTCGGTGAGGCGCAGGGAGGCGGCGATCGCCAGCTCCTGTTCCGCCAGGTTGGGCTGGCTGCCGGAGGGCAGCGCCAGGGCGAAGAGATGATCCTCGGCCAGGTTGGGCCAGAGGCCGGTGGGCAGGGCGGCGTCGGTGTCGACCAGGCGTACGACGCTCTCACACGATTCCAGGATGGCCAGGCTGCCGTTGGCGGCCAGCTCGAAGCGGAAGACGGCACTGAGATCGCCGATCACCAGCGAGAGGATGTCGCTGAGCACTTCACCCACCTGGCTGCCCTGGCCGGCAAGGGATCTGGCGAAGGCGGCGGCATCGAGGCTGATCGTGCGCTGAATCGTCAGATCGTTGCTGGGTGCCAGTTCGTAGCGATCGGTGGCCGCCAGGCCGCTGCCCACGCTGCTGTGGCTGAGCAGCAGCGGGATGTCGGCGCTGCGGAACAGGCTGTTCACCCGTTCCACCAGGGCGGCCGGATTGAGGAAGGTGTCCTGGAAGCTGCGGATCGCTTCACTGATCCCCACCAGCCCATCGCCAAGGCCATGGAGCAGGGAGGCGGGTTCGGGCGGGATCCAGTCGGGAAGTCGCTCAAGGATGTCGCCGCCGGTTTGGAAGCGGCCTCCCACGGAGGCCACCAGATCGGCGATCGCCGGCAGCAGCGTGCGCCAGCAGGCGAGCTCCTCGGCGCTGGGCAGCTCGAGTCCGCTGAACAGATCATCCACCTGATTGAGCGCCGCCTCGCCGATCTCTCCGGCCAGCTCGGACACCAGATCCACCAGGGAATCCACGGCGAGATTGAGGTCGAGCCGCAGCCCCGCCACCATCGCCAGGTCCGAATCGCCCACCAGCACCAGCCCATCGCTGAGCTGGTTGCTGCTGCCCGGAGTGCGCCGCTGCAGATCGAGGGCAGCGCCGACGTTGAGGGCCAGCACCTGGCCGGGGTTCTCCAGCCGCACGCTCTGGATTTCGCTCAGGCCGGGCACGGAGGCACTGATCTCCAGATCCTCTAGCCGCAGCTGCAGCTGGGCGGCGAGCTCGGCGTTGGTGGGGTCGAGGGCCTCGCCAACGCTGAAGCTGACGGTATGACCGGCCTCGGGGTCACCATCGGGCCAATCGCCGCGCGGACGATTGAGGCCGATCGTGTCGACATAAAGGAAGCGATCGAAGCTGGTGGCCCGGGTGTCGTAGCCGAACACCAGTCGGCCATCGACATCAACATCCAGGCTGAAGCTGCCCGCCACGTTGGCGTCCACCACCGAGAGGGCCGTGTTGAAGGCGGTGCCGAACTCAGGGCTCAGGCCTCCGACCATGGTCGCGATGTCGGCGCTGCTGAAGGCGAAGCGCCGGTCGAGTTCGCGGCCTTCGGCGAAGGCGAGCTCGTAGATGTAAAGCGCCGGATCGCAGCCGGCCGGGGCGGGAGTCTCCACCAGCAGCTCGGTGTTGCTGCTGGGGCGGAGGCTCAGGGCCACATCCACAAAGCGGTGATCGCGGTCGGGTGGGTTGGCGGAGCCTGGATCGTTCTCGGGCAACAGGCGCAGGCTCAAGCCTGCCGCCTGGTCATTGCCGAGCAGCAGCAGAGTGCTGGGGCGTTCATGGCCCGCGGCATCGTGGAAGCGGGCGATCGCGGCGTCGAGATCGGCAGGGGTGAGGGCTCCCGTGTCGAGCAGCTCGCGCAGGGCGGAGAGCGCGCGGGCCTGGGCCAGCTGGCGGTTGGCCGCATCGCCCTGGGCACCGCTCGCCTCGCCGGGGATCAGGGTGTTGTCCCACTCGCGCAGGGCCCGCTCCAGCAGGGTGTGCAGGCGCCGGTCGACACTGCCCTCGGGGGCAGTGGCCAGGCCATGGATCAAGGCGTTCAGCCTGTCGCTGAGGGCATCGGACACCCCTTCGTCGTCGGTGGAGGCGGTGACCCGCACCCGCCGCTCGCTGGCCGGCAGCTGGGCGAAGGGCAGCAACGCCCGCCGCAGGGTTTCGCGATCGGCCGGCAGGAACTGGTAGGCGCCACTGTCAAAGTCGTGGCTGCGCTGCTCCTGGAGCGTGATCGCGGTGGTGCCGCGCCGCAGCTGCACGTTCTGACCGTTGGAGCGCAACTGCACCTCCGCGGGCTGGCCGCTGCCGGCTGGGCTGAGGGCATGGGCGAACGATTCGCGCGGCCCGAAGGGCAGCCAGGTGGAGCCACCATCGCGACTCACCTGCAGATCCCCGGCGGGTGCCAGGTAAGAGACATGGCCGTTCTGGCCGCTGCGCAAACTGCCGGCCGGCAGGTCGAGCACCAGGGTCAGCGGCGCTCCGGCCTTGAAGCTCACCGACGCTGGCAGCACCGTCCTGCCGTCCACCACCACCACGAAACGACCGGGGTCGAGGGCGCTGCGGGTCGGATCGAGACCCGCCACGTTGATCTCCAGCCGCTGGCCGCCGACGGCGGTGGCGGCACGATCGAGGAAGGGCGCCAGGGCGTTGCCGGCGGCATCGCGCAGGGCGGCGGCATCGAGCCGGTGCACCACCAGATGGGCCGCGGGAGCCAGTCCCGCCGGCAGGCTCAGTCGCAGGGTGCCATCAGCGCCGATGGTGCTGGCTGGGTCATGGAGATCGGCGCTGCGCAGCAGGCTTGGGGCCGGCACCACCAGCGGCGGTGTCTCGCAGCAATCGCCGGGGGCGGGATCGGGTTGGGCCAGAAGCCGCAGGCGCAGGCTGAGGCCGGCCTCGGCGAACAGGCCATTGACCAGGCCCACGAAGCCCTCGGCGCTGAGCACTTGAGAGCGGAAGCGATCCAGCTCTGCCACCACCGCGCGCAGGCCATCGCTCACGCTGGTGGCGGCATCCTGCGCTGCATCCGGCAGCCAGGAGGGCAGCGTCGGCATGGCATCAAGCCGCTCGGAAAGATCGCGCACCAGGCCGATGAAGCGATCCACGAAGGCCAGCCATTCGGCCGGGCAGGCACCGGGATTGGTGAGGGTGGCAAGATCGGCGCCGATGGCCTCCAGCTCGTCGCTGACCGCTTGGCTGAAGGCGTTGAACACCGAGGCCAGATCGCCATCGCGCTGGATGCGCAGGCTCAGGGCTGCATCACCGCGCAGCTGCAGGCCTTCGTCCACCTCGGCGATGGGCAGGACCCCGGATGCCAGGCCAGGATCGCCACCGGTGCTGTACAGATCGAGGTAGGCGGCGCCATCGAGGCGCACCAGTTGGGCGAGATTGATGCCGGCCAGCCAGGCGGGCATGGTCTGACCGGATGCCAGGGCGATCGAGGCGCTGAAGCCCGCCAGCAGCTCGGCCTGGTGGCCATCGAAGCCCTCAAGCTGGGGCAGCAGGGCTGTCCAGTCGATGGTGGAGCCGCTGCCGAAGGAGGCGGCTCCGAGGGCGGGGGCTCCGGGCCTCGGCCCGTTGGTGTCGAGCAGCAGGGCGTGATCGCTGACCGATGTGCTCAGGTCGATGCCGAACCGCAGCCCACCCTGCAGTTCGGCGGAGAGGTTGGCGGTGAGGGTTGGCAGGGTCGGGGGGGCGATCCCGAGCGCGTTGTGCAGCAGCTGCTCGATCGGCAATGGCAGGGAGACGCTGTGGCGCATGCCGGAGAAGTCGAGCTCCAGCCAATAGGTGCTGCCGGCCGCCGAAAGGGATGTGAGGTCGGGCAGGTTGCCGCGCACCTCCACCCGCCGCTCGCCGCTGAGCACCAGGGGGGCATTGATCGTCTCGTCGATCAGGCTCTGCAGGCGCGCCACCAACTGCTGCGGCAGCACCGGCCCGAGCTCCATCAGGCCCTGCTGCAGATCCCGCAGCGGCTCGCTCAGCAGGGCCGCATGACGCTCGCGCTCGGCCTCGCTGAGTAGCGGCGCGAGCACGGCGGAATCGAGCAGGCCGCTCTCCAGCTGATCGGCCACGGCATCGGTGAGCAGCACCAGTCCGCCAAGCACACAGCGGAGTGTGGAGAGATCCCAGCTGGTGAGGCCGGCGAGGGCCGCCGTGTCGCCATCGCGGATGGCTTCCAGCACCTCGCGGCCGTAGGCGTTGAAGTCGAACTGGCGGATGGCGGTCCACACCCGCGGGCTGAGATCGGCCAGCTGCTGCCAGCGGTTGAGATCGCCGGCGGGGAAGGCGGCGAGGATCGGCCAGGCGGCGGGATCGAGGCGCAGGATCCGGTCGCTGCTTGCCTGATCAAGGCCGACAAACCACTGATACAAGGCCTCGCTGCCCGCCAGCAGGCCGGCGGCGGTGGCACGGGCAGCGGGATCGGCCAGCAGCGGCGGCAGTCCATCGAGCAGATCGATGGCGCAAATCAGATCGCAGAGATCGAGATCGATCTCGGTGCGCTCCACCAGGTTGTAGAGATCGAGCAGGGCGCCGGGCGCCGCCGCCAGGGCCGCCGCGCTGGCGATGCTGTTGCCGATGTCGCTGAAGCGGAAGCCATCCTCCGGCGCCAGCCAGAGCGGCAGCAGCGACACCGCCGGATCGCTTAGGGCCGCCAGCAGTTCGCCGCTGATGCCGGGGATGGCGCCACTGCGCAGGGCCTCGGCCGCCTCGCGGCTGGCCATCCCCTCGCGCAGCAGGGGTTCGAGCTCCGGGATGCGATCGAGGAGGCGGTTGACCATGCCGGCATCGCCACCGGCCTGGAGCAGGTTGTCGTAGCCCCAGAGCAGCAGACCCGCCGCCAGGGCCTCACCGCTGGCGCCTTCCCAGAAAGGCGCGTCATCGGCGTTGCCCTGCTCAGTGTCGCGGAACAGCAAGCCGAACAACAGCCGCAGATCCTCGATGCCGTAAGAGGCGCTGAAGCGGCAGAGCAGATCGCCCAGATCGAGGCTCAGGCCTTTGTCGCCGCCACCGCCGCTGCCCCCACCGCTGGCGCCGCCGGGGTTGGTCCAGCGGGTGTTGAGGGTGCCGCCACCGGCCAGACGGCGCTCCAGGTCGAGGTCGGCCCGCACGTAGCGGGCGGCGGGATCGCGGGGTGAGGCCCCCTGCTCCCAAGCGAGGGTATAGGTGGAGTCGCTGTAGAGGCGCTCGCCGGCGTTGGCCACCGGCAGGCGGGGCACCGGCGGCAGCAGCAGCTGCAGCTGGGGCTGATCCAGGCCGGGGAGGGCGTCGAGACGCTCCAGCAGCTCGCTGCGCATCGCCTCGGCGCGGGCCACCGCCAGGCCCCGGTTGCTGCCCTCGTAGCCGAGGGTGAGCAGCTTGGTCCGCAGCGATGGCGTGAGCGGTTCGCGATCGGTGGACGAGCTGATGCGCAGGTCGCGCACCGACTGGTTGCCGGCGGCGATGGCGGCCACGATCCGATCGATCTCGGCCCGCTCGGCGGCGGGTAGCTGGAAGGCGCCGGATTGGTAGAGATTGTTGATGTCCTGCTGGGTGTGAACGACCGTTTCCTGGTCTTCACTGAGCAGCAGGCGATCCACCGGCTCGCCGGCCACGTTCACGCCGGCATAGAGATCGAAGCGGTTGCTGCCGGCGGAGCTCGGTCTCAGGAACAGCTCCTGGGGTCGCCCTTCGTTCCAGCCGCGGGGCACGGGACTGCCCGCGGCCAGGCGCGGCAGTTGGGTGCCGGGGCTGAGGGTGAAGGTGAGCAGCCGCCCGGCGCCGATGTGGGCGCGCAGGCCAGGGTCATCGAGACGCAGCTGGCTGCTGGCGATCTGGAAGGCGCCCAGATCGATGCTCACGCTGCTGGTGGTGCCCTCGGCCGATCCGCCCGGGGCCGCAGTGCCGCCGCCCGAGGCGCTGGAGCCAGCGGAGGGCGGCGCCATCAGCGCGCGCAGCAGGCCAAGAAAATCGTCCACCAGGCCGGCGACATGGAGCACCTGCTGGCGGTGCAGCAGCCAGTTGAGATCGCCGCTGTCGTCGAAGGTGCCGGCGCTGCTGCCGAAGCCGGCGAACGTGGCCTCCGTGGGCTGAGCCACACCGAAGCGTTGCAGGCCCGGTAAGCCGGAACCCGGTTCCGTGAAAGTCACCAGCTGCAGCGGTTGCTGATTGTCGACCAGGTGGATCAACTGCTCACCGGCGCCTTCGGCCAGGCCCGTGAAGGCGGTGATGCCCACCGGGTGGTACGCAAGGTTGCTGTGCAGGTTGACGAAACCACTGAGCAGGGCGTCGAGATCGGCCGGCAGCTGCGGGTGGCTGCTGCGGGGATCGAAACCGCGGAAGGTGACCTCGCCGGGCAAATGCAGATCCCCAGCCAGGCCCACCACATCGCCGAGGGAGAGCTGGAAGGCCACATCACCGATCACCTGGCGGTCCCAGGGCTGGCTGAGGGCGTCGAACTGCCAGTCCTGGATGCCGGGGGCGTGCAGGGCCACGAGTCGGTAGACCGGCAGGCCCACCCCATCCACCACGGCGCTGCCATCGAGGGCGGCGGCGCTGAGCCGCGCCAGGGCCAGGGTGTAGCCCTGCAGGCTGTCGACCAGATCGCCACCCAGGGCGGCCAGCCTGTTGCTGAGGCTGGTCGCGTTGGCGCTGGAGGCATCCTCTGCCTCGCCATCGCCGCTGAGCAGATCGGTCAGCACGGCGAGATTGAGACCGCCGCCCAGCAGGCTGAGCCAGTTGCTGTCGCTGATCGGTTGGGCCGCCAGGCTGGAGAGGGCGGTGTTGAAGGCACTGAGGGGATCGCTCAGGGCACCGCTGAGCAGGTTGGCCTCGATCCCCTGCAGGACCCCGACCGGATCGAGGGCCGTGAGGGTGAACTGCTGGGCCAGGGCGGCGCCGAGGCTGTTGCCGGTGAAGCTGATCGGCGCCACGCTCCCGTCTGCCAGGCCGGGCAGGCTCCAGGCGGTCAGGTCGGCCAGGATTTGGCCCACATTGGTGAGGTACTGCACGACACCCACCCCGGCGGGGTTGGCGTCGTCGAGCACCCCGGCGAGGTTGTCGGTGCCCTGGAAGGCGAGGATCGGATACGAGCTCGCCGGGCGCACGCTCGCCGTGAGCCAGAAGCCATCGGCGGCGCCGGGCAGGCCGGCACCGGAGGGCGTGAGGCTGCCGGTGCCTTCCAGCACGGCATGGGTGGCGAAGAAGCCGCTGGCGGAGGTCTCGCCGAAGGGATCGCCGGCGGCCTGACGCTGGGATTCGGCGGTGAGGCCGTAGAGGGCTTCGATCGCCAGATGGTCGCGGATGGTTTCCCGTTGCCAGCCCCACAGGCCGTAGAGGCGGTCGGCATTGAGCAGGAGGCGATCGGCGCCGGAGTCGCTGCCGGGGCCGGCCTCAAGCCGCAGGGCCGCCGCCGCCGCCGCATCGATGCCGGCCTGCTGCGGTGCGCTCACCGTCAGGGCCCGGAACAGGGCGAGGGCGTCGCTGGCGTTGTCGAACAGCTTGTAACCCTGCAGCAGACCCGGAGAGGCGGCGCTCCAGAAGGGCACCGCATAGAGCTGCGGCGGTGCCACACCGGGCCCCACCACGATGGTGCCGTTGGCCCGACGCATCGTCACCGGAGCGGTGGCGCCACCTGCGGTGCGCTGCAGGTCGAGCACCAGCGGCTGCGAAAGGGAGGAGTGAAAGCCGTTGTCGAGAGCGAAGCCGAAATCGTTGAGATCCCAGCTGCCGGGCAGGGCACGGAGACCCGCTGATCCAGCGGGCACGAGCCGCAGCAGATCGGCGTCGGCATCGATCTGGGATGCGCTGAGCAGCACCTGCTCATCGCGGGCATAGGCGCCGCCGCCACCAGCGACCAGTCGGCTGGCATAGGAATCGCGCTGCACCGCGGGGGTGGCATCGATCAGACCGCTGGCACGGAAACCGAAGCTGGCCTGCAGAGCCTCAGCGGCAGATCCGGTCAGATCGAGCAATGGCACCTCACCATTGGCCAGCAGGCGGGTGAGCCGCTCGAAGAACTGATCGCTCAGCTCGCCGAGCTCCAGGCTGCGCAGCGGTGCCGCGCCGGGGCTGTCGCTGAACAGATAGCCGCTGTCGTCGCGCAGGCGCAGGGCCTCCACGGTGCCCTCGGGCACCACGGCTGAGGCGCCGTTGCCTCCCAGACCCGCCGCCAGGCGCAGCACGCCCTCGGCGAACACACGGCCCTCATCGCCGCGGGGCTCGGGAAGGCCGAGGATCTCCTGCAGCGCATGGCCGGCCTGCTCGAGGAGCATCTCGGCCAGATCGAGCATGGTGGCCTGCTCGGCCCAGGCGCGGTTGAGCAGCAGAGTGCCTCCGCCGGACCCGTTGCCGCTCCAGCCGGCGGTGAAGCCGGAGAAACGGTCTTCCACGATGCGGTCGGCGCCGAGCACCGCCGGCTCGCCGGCTGGAGCACTGAGGCCCGGGAAGAGGTCATCGAGATCCACCGGACGCCCCACCAGCCTTGGGGCCGCCGCCAGAGCACCAGCACCCTCCAACAGATCGGGCAGGGTCGTGGCGAGGGCGGTCTCGAAGCCGGCGGCACCGCCGCGCGAGAGCTGGCGCAACAGGGCTCCGGGCGACTGGCCGCCGGGATCGAGGTCGTAGGCCTGGCAGAGAAGGCGTTCGATCGCCTCGGGCTGTTCACTCCACAGCAGGCGGAGCTGCCGCTGGGCCCATTGCCTGGCCTGGGCCAGACGCAAGGTGAGACTGCTCAGGGCCGGAAGGCTGGCGGTCATGGGAGGCGGGAGTGTGTGGAAGGTGCCGGGGCTTCGGGCGGGCTGGGGGGCCAGCGGAGCGACGCTGGACGGCCGCTGGGGCCGCCGCGGTCAGCTGTTGGCGGGGGGCTGGGCCGCCTCGGGATTCTGTAGGCGCTGGAAGGCCTCTGGGTTCTCCACGGCAAGGCGGAGTTGGGCGGCGAGGGCCCGACGGCCCACATCCATCAGGGCCAACTGGTTGCGGATGCTCTTCATCTCCTCTTCCGACGCGCGGATGGCGGCCACCAGCTGCTTGGCGGGCTCCGAAAGGCTGTCATAGGCATACTGCTTGCCGGCCAGAGTGATCATCGGCTGTGGGTTTTCGGTCGAAGGGGCAGAGGGGTCCACCGCGTTGCCAATGAAGTTGCATTTGCCATGCTAATGGCGCTGGCATGGGCCCCTCCTTGCGTACATAAAAGTTTGCGGCTCTAACGCTTGTTCGCTTCGCGGGAAGGGGCTTGCCCGTTCAAGTCAAATGCGGGCCATATTTCGCTTCCGCCGTGACATCCTTCCCGGGCGCTACTCTGGTGTGTTGGCCTCGGTCCGATCGGGGTCAATGTATTGCAGGCTACCAGTGAAATGATGGGTTTTGTTTGCCCCATCTCTTTGGCGCCGAATCACTGCGACGACGACGGTTGGGGCGGTGCCGAGACAGGAATGTTGGCCCGACATCCCGGCTCAGATCGCTCAGCTCAGTCCGAATTGGCTGAGCAGGACACTGCCTTGCGGCGAGGAGGGGGCGTCCACGCCGCCGGATGAGGTCCAGTTCCAGCTGCTGTCGAGCGTCCAGGTGTGGAGGAAGTTGCTGGCGTTGTTGCGCCAGAGTAGCTGGTTGACACCGTTGATGGTGTCGGCGGCGAGGATCTGCCAGGTGGAGGTGTTGGAGCCGAGCGTGGCCCCCCAGGGAGAGAGGACCTGGATGGGAGCGGCGCTGCCGACCTGGACGAAAGCCTGTCCGTTGCTGGAGCTGAGCAGGGTGGTGCTGCCCTGGGCCTCGATGGTGGTGAAGGGGGAACCGATGATGCCGTCGCCGTTGGCATCGACCTGGAAGGCGGATTCCTGGGCCCAGCCAGCGGAAGTATTGGGGTCGTAGGTGGAGCCGGAGGATGTCCAGTTCCAGGTGCTGTCGAGCGTCCAGTCGTGGAGGAAGTTGCCGGCGTTGTTGCGCAGGAGGAGCTTGTTGACACCGTTGATGGTGTCGGCGGCAAGGATCTGCCAGGTGGAGGAGTTGGAGCCGACCGTGGCCCCCCAGGGAG
>CAIZQU010000035.1 GCA_903935205.1 uncultured cyanobacterium
CGGGGGATCGAGAAGGTGTTTGGTTGGATCAAGGCATTCGGCGGACTGCGCCAGTTCAAACTGCGCGGCCAGGACAAAGTCAGTGCCGTGTTTGGCCTGCACGTGATCGCCTACAACCTGATCCGCCTGGGCAACCTGCTCAAGCCCGTGATGGAGACGGCATGAACAGCCTGTTGCCCAGAGGTGTGGCCAAAAGAGAACAACCAATGCCTTGCAGACAGGCCAACGATGCCGAAATCGGGCTGTTTGCAGACCTGATTGGCGTCGATTCGGCTTTTTGAGCCAGAAATCAGCTCATGGCTGTGGAAAACTAGCCCGTGGGCTGGTTTTTCTGCAAACTCCTAGGTACCGCCGCTTTGAGCGAAGGAGGCGGAATTGGCGGCATTAAGCCCATTGAGACCGGCGAGATCTGCCACGTCGCGACTGCCAAGCGAAGGGGCATTGTTACCGGAACCGATGGGATCAACGATCTCCAGCGAGCTGAGGCGGGATGCGTGGGCGGTACTGCGCGCCGAAGGGCTGGCGACGGTGGCGAGATGGAAGCGGAGGCCACTGCCATCCATGGCCATGGTGTCGATACCACGGCCACCATCGACGCGGTCCAATGGGTTGGTGTTGCCAACACTGCTGACGAGGAGCACATCGGCCGTGGATGGACGCCATGCCGCCCTTCGCTTCGATGGCCTGACCATGATGGTCCTGGAGTCCTATTCACTGCTGGTTAGCTTCAAATGCAAAAGGTTTCCTGCATGCATCCTGTCCTGTCTGGGCACGTGCCAGTTCCATCAAGGAGGACGCATCATAACGTTGCAAGCAGATATTTTCTGGACACACATCTCGACCAACCACGACTTGAGATCCAGCAGCGGAGGGCCGGTATTCTGATGATTATGCTTCCAGATTGATGGCAAAAGATGGCTGCGGACATGTTGCGGACATCGATCGTCTCAAATCTGCTTCAGCGGCACTTAGCTGGGGAGTCCAGCAGTGGCGAACAGGAATCGACCAGCATTCTGTCAGCACCGATTACCCAAGCCCATTCACCAGGGAAACAGACTGATCGACCAAACCACCGTAACCAATGAGTGCAGGACAACGAGACGACGTCTGGATGATCTCATCCTCCGCATGGTGGTCCACCATCTCGAGCCGGAGATGGGCGGCCACAGTACGGACCAGCAGACGCAGCCCGACGTTCCCAGGATCAGTCAACCCAATCTTGACAGTCTCTGCGATTGGATAGATACCAATAGTCATCCGCCGTTGAAGATCAGCGATCTGGAGCAGCGCCCTCACGACAGTCGCCGCAGTTTTCAACGTGATGTCAACGCCGCTTCGGTTGTGGGGCAATGCAGTGGTTGCGAGAGCAAGGCCTGATGGCGGCCGATGAATGCCCAAGCAATCCCATGCCAACCGATAGCATCAGCAGCATTACTCAGGCAGTTCGATACAAACGTTTGGCATATTTCAGCCGCAGTTTTATCGACAGTACGACTGCAGTTCCTCGGATCTATGGCACCAGAGACCTGCCCTTTACGGAGTACCCCGGATGCCCATAGATGTGACGCTGGCAATCACACCTCCAGCGAGATCAAGCGCCGAATCTCATCACTCACGAAGCCGATCAGGGCCGGATTGCGGACCCACGGCAGGGTGATCACGTCGTAGAGCTCCTCCACCAGCCCCTCAAAGCGAATCCAATGCACGGCATCGCCCGTGCGCAGATCCACTACCTGCAGACCGCAGCAGGCCTCCACATTGCGGCGGGCCAGGGCATCGTCGAGGGGCAAACCGGAGAAGGTCTTGTTGTGGCGTGCCTTGGAGGTGCCGAGCAGGGCGAAATCACCATGGAAGGCCACACCTCGCAGATAGCCGGCACAAAACGCGAGCGGCTCGAAATAGCCAGTCTTCAGATCCACCGTGCCGAATTCACCGCTACCTGAGTTGCACAGCCACAGCCGATCGCGGTACCAGCGGGGCGAGTGGGGCATCGACAGACCGGTGGCCACGATCTCATTGGCCTGCACATCGATCAGCACACCACCATCGGCCCGATGATTGCGCCAGCCATCGGCCACATCACTGGCCGCCACGGCACTCACATAGGCTGGGCGGCCATCACGCATCGCCAGGCCGTTGAGGTGGCAGCGATCCTCCGCCGCCAGACGGCTGATGAAGGGCGGCTGCCAGAGGGGGCGAAAGCTATGGCGCTCGCTTGGGGCAGCCAGACAACTGAACAGGGTGTTGACCATGACCAGCTCACCGTTGTGGTCTACGGCGAGATCATGAATATCACAATCACCAGTCGTGAAACCCAATTGGGGCACATACAGCCGGTCGTGGCCGTTGGCCTCCTCGCCGGGACCCAACATGTTCTCGAACCTCCACACCTGATAAAGGCTGCTCATCCAAAACCCATGGCCATCAGCGCCTGGGCAGAGCCCCATGCAGCGGTTGAAGGTCCGCTCGAATGCGGCCAATTCGCCATTAGCTTTGAGGCCAAGGGCAAACAACTTGCCAATCTGATAGGTGGTGAAGGCCAGCGACAGCTTCTGCTCCGCCAACCAGGCCAGGAACTGACGCGAGGTGATGATCTCGAAGCTGGGGGTAGCGGCGGTCATGGCGGATGCGAAAAGGGGGAGCAGGCAAAGCAAGTATCATCAGAATACTTGCAAGAGAGCATGGCGAAAGAGAACGATGTAATCAGCAATACCAGCATAGCATCAGCAAGCCTAAAAGAAAGCGAGTGAACATCACTCCGTCTGAAGTCAGGTGGCAATAGGTGTGCGCTGGCGAAAGCGATAACGGCTGATGGTGAGATCCTCAGTTTCCACAACGTCTTGAATCGCCCATGACCACATTTTGGCGATATCTCATCACCCATCAAATAGACATACCGCCAATACAGATACCAGGCAGTCCTGGATTGCCGATGGGATTCAATGTAGCTTCTTGGCTATTTCACTTCATGGATCACGGCAAGGACCCATTGCTTGGATCAGACTGTCAAAGTCCTGGGGGTTGCAACAATCAACGAAGCACTGATCAAAGGAAGCGAGATCGATTCGATCGTCATCATGCTGATCGTCAAAGTCCAGGGGTATGCGTTCAGGGGTCGGGACGTTGCCCACGGAACTGCATGCCTGACAGCTCACCGCTGAGCGATCAACAAGCAGCAGTGCTCTGTGCTGCTGATTCAGGGATC
>CAIZQU010000036.1 GCA_903935205.1 uncultured cyanobacterium
CGGATGAAGTCCTGCGGCGCCTGCCCGCCGGTGAGCGAGGCCAGGTCGGCTTCCAGCCGCTGTTGCACCTTCTCGTCGAAGTCCGCAGCGTCTTCGTCTTCTCCGGCGGCGATCAGGGCGTCTTCAACCCGAGCGATCCAGCGATCAAGAATGTCGCTGAGAGCGCCGCGGGGGCAGGTGGAGGTACCCAGCTCGGTCATCACCTTGCGGTAGACGTCATCGAAGCGGTGAAACTTGAGGTCGTTGTCGGAGACGACCACGAAGCTGGTGGCGAAGCCGCGCTCCTGGGCATCGAGCAGGGCCAGGCGGGCCATGAAGGTCTTGCCGCAGCCGTAGCCGCCGCGCAGGAACTTGATCGTGCCCTCGCCACCACCGGCCAGCTCCAGCTGGCGGTGCAGCTCACCGCGCTGCTTCTCGATGCCCACGGCGAAGGTGTCGATGCCGCGCTCGGGCACCAGCCCCTTGCGCAGCGACTCGAACACGTGCTCCACGTCCTTGGCGGTCAGGGTGCTCATCAGCTCTGCTCCTTCACGTAGCGCTTGACCTCACCCACCACCACGACACGCACGGAGAACGGTGCCCGGCTGGCCAGCGCATCGACCTGGAGGGCAAAGCGGCGGGCCGCCCGGGGGGAGCCCAGCATGGCAGCCACCTCCGGCTCGGTGATCGCGCCGTGGGCCGCCAGGTGGGCAAACAGCTGGCGGATCTTGCCGTCCTCGGAAAGGTCCTCCAGCCACTGGGGCATGGCGCTCTCCGGAGTGGTCGCAGGCGCAGGCTGTGGATCTGGCGCCGGAACTTCAGATGGACGCTGCGGTGCCGTGGAGAGCGCAGTCACGAGGAAGCGGGCGTCCGGAATGCAGGGAGCCACCTGGTCGGTGGCGCTGGGGTGGAACACCTCCACCCGCACCTTCTCCTGGCTGCTGCCGCTGAGACGGAAGAACAGCTCGAAGGATTCACCCACCGGGGCCTGGATCACGCTGCCGTTCAGCTGGGCGGCGCCGCGGGCCTGGGCCAGCTCCACCTGTAGGTCGGGGTCGTCGGGGCACTTCAGGGCCAGCTCGATGCGGTTGCGGCTACCGAAGGCGAGTGCGAGCTGCTCCACCGTCTTCACCTGGATCTCCAGGCAGTGGAGGCCGGCCACCCCTTGGCGTTGTTGCGCCTCGATCTGGAACTGCTGGGAGGATCCCCCGGTTGCCACCCGGTGCTGGAGGGTGAGCACCGGAATCAGCCGCTCCTGCAGGCTGTTGCCGCCATGCACGAAGCGCATGTCGTGGCGGCCGGTGTCGAACACGGCGGTGTCCTCGGGCATCATCAGCTGCCCCTCCACGCCCTGGTAGCCGAGATCCGCCAGGGCCACGCGCACCTCGCCGTCGTGGTTGGCGGCATGGGGGCGTAACACATGGCGCCGGGAGGGGGTGTTCCTGTTCCCATGGCGCCGCACAGCTGGAGGCGCACCTTCATTGAGCAGGAAGCCGTGATCGGAGGTGATCACGAAATTGCGGATGCCTGCGGTGCGCAGCCGTTGCCAGGCGGCCCTGAGGCTCTGCAGCACCCGATCGAAGACATCAAGCCCCACTCCCTTCTCGCCGGCATCATCGATTTCGCGGCTGTGCACCATCAGCAGCCGGGATTGCTCCACCTTTTTCTTGAGGGTGTCGGCCTTGAGGCTGGTGACCTCCTCGAGGCTGAGCTTGAGGCAAGGGCCGCCGGCGGTGCGGGCCTGCATGGCGCGTAGGCGGGTGTCGGGGTTGTTGACCAGAAACTCACCGGCACGGAATCCCTGGATGGAGCCGCCATCGCTGGAGGAGAGGCTCGGGCTGAGGCGACCCTGGGAGACGACCGGCGCCAACACATTCATGCCCACCTCGGTGACGGTGGGCAGCTCCGCCAGCCGTGCCTTGAGTTGCACGGTTGATGCGGGAGTGTCCTGCAGCTGCTGGAAGAGCTCGATCGCCATCTCGTAGCGGAGCGCATCCACCAGAAACACGGCGCAGCGCTGGCTCTCGCGGTTCTGGGCCTGCCGCAGCAACGGCTCCACCTCCTCGTGGAAGAGCTGCCTCTGCTGCAGGCCGGGTTCGGGCAGGAAGCCGTGCTCCTTGCAGGCCGCGTTGAAGGCAATCGCCCAACGATCGGCCCACTGGCGCCAGA
>CAIZQU010000037.1 GCA_903935205.1 uncultured cyanobacterium
CGTTCCGTAAAGCTTCAGAAACTCGGGCACAGAGAGCCCTTTCTGGAACTGAATGGCATTTCGGCCCATAACTCGGATGGTATTTGTGTACCACTCTACGGCCTGGCTGGGCCGGTTGCGGAGCTTGCTGCGTAATCAAGTCAGATTTTAGCCTTTGGTGGCCTTCGACTTCAACTGCGCCGGCTCTTCTTTGCTTGGATTGAGCCGCTTTGCTGAGTCGTCAAGTTCATTCCACCTGCTGAAATGCTCTTTGTCCTGATAGTCTTGCAGAGACTTAAACATCAATCCACCACCACCGGCAATCATCACGATCATCGTCATCAGGTTTCAAAGACTGGTCGTTCTAAAGACGAACAGTAGACTCTGCAGCACTTCAGCACCGACCGCTGCCGAAGATGCCCAGATAGGCAACCAGTCAATCTTTTTATAAGCATCTGAGAGGAGAAGAGTCACTCCCAGTCCAAAAGGAATCATCAAAAATCCAATTCCCTAGCCAGTTCCAAGGGCAAAGATCCCACCAAGGGATGCGGCAACGTTTGGGATGAAAGACCCTTCGCAGCAGCCTGTCTCACAACTGGTTGTCATGGCATTCACGTCTTGGATGGGCCGCCAAAAACTTGTTTGCAGGGTTAGGAGTATGGGATTTAAAACTACCCCCACAGGGGTGCCGGTTGAGCCTGTGGATGGTGATCTTGGTGGTAGCCAACCCCGCAGCCACCCCCAACCCTCGCCGGCTTCCATCAACCCACATCACCCAGATCCTCCTCAATCCGGTAATACTCGCGCTCATCGGAGCAGCAGAGATCGCGGTAGTAGCGTTCCAGCACGGCGTAGGCCTCGTCGTAGGAGGCAAAGGATTGGCCGGCGATCTGATCGCTTTGGCCATCATCGCGGCTGATGCGGTAGCGAGGCATGGCTTCTCCAGGCAGACGGCTTGATCCTGCCGGAGGCCAGCACCGGGGCGCGGGCTCCTGGCAGGATCGCCCAAGGGGATGGGGTCTCCTATACCGCGATCAGATCGCTGTTGCCCAGGGCGGACAGACCCGGCAGCACCGCGATCAGTTCGTCCTGGTTCTTGCCGCTGCTGGTCAGGCTGCCGTTGCGGTTGCGGTCCCAGTAGAACATCAGGCCGCTGCTGGATAGCGTGTAGAGATAGGCGTTGCCGCCCTTGACCTGCAGCTTGTCGATACCGGGCGTGAAGTCCTTGATCAGGGCATAATCGACGCTGCCCAGATTGTTGTTGATCCTATCGTCATAGAACACGCCACGGCTGTCACCCACCAGGAACAGATCCTTATCGGCCAGGCCGGTGAGTGTATCGATCTGACCCGCCCCAAGATCGGCCGCGGTGGTTCCCGTGCTGCGAACACCGGCCAGCTGGTCGGGGCCGACGCTGCCGGTGATCTGATCATTGCTGGTGCTTCCCCAGAGCATCACACCGGCCGGCTTGGAGGTGTCGTTGAGCAACACGGTGCTCCCTGCCACCTTGGTGGTGAGGCTGGCATCGCTATACACCTCGAAGCGCAGGGTTTCATCGCCTTCGCTGGTCAGATCAGCGGCAAGATTCGTCTGGAACTGGGCGGCACCAGCTGCATCGACCACGAACGAACCCTGCAATGCCGCCAGTGCCACGAAATCGGTGCTGCTGATGCCTGTGCCCGTGATCTTCCAGTGGAGTGCCGTGCCCTGCGCCACATTGGTGCTGTTCAGAGTCAGGCTCAGGGAGGCACCCTCATTGACCGAGGCCGGACCGTTCACCGCGTAGCTGGGGGCCGTGGGGTCGGGGTTCACCAGGGCGCTGAGCCGGCTGATGGCGCCGTTCACATCGAGCCGGCCCCCGCTTGCGGTCTTACCGGCGAGCGAGGCGGTGGGCAGCACCGACTCCAGCAGCGCCTGCTTCAGCTGGGCCATGCTGGCCGTTGGCAGGGCCGAGGCCATCAGCGCCAGGGCTCCGCTCACATGCGGCGCGGCCATCGATGTGCCGCTGTAGGTGCCGTAGCTGTTGCCCGGCAGGGTGGAATAGATGCCGCCCCCCGGTGCCGCCAGATCCACCCAGGCGCTGCTGAAATTGGAAAAGCTGGACAGGCCGCCATTGCTGTCGAGCGACGCCACCGCGATCACATTCGGCAGGTCGTAACCGGCCGGATAGGACAGGGCGCTGGTGCTGCTGTTGCCTGCGGCGGCCACGAACAGGATGTTGGCCGCATTGGCCCGGGCGATTGCGTCATACAGGCCCTGGGAGAAACCGCCGCCACCCCAGGAATTGTTGGTGGCCACCAGATTGAGGCCATGGCGCCTCTTGAGGTCGGTGAAATAATCCACCGCCTTGATCGCATTGGCGGTGCTGCCACCATTGGCGCCCAGAAACTTGCCGGAGAGCAGCGACACATTCCAGTTCACGCCAGCCACACCGATGCCGTTGCCCCCCTGGCCGCCGATCGTTCCGGCGACATGGGTGCCATGGTCATCGCCGGTGCCGTCATAGATGCTGGCGTTATTGCCATCAAAGTCCCAGCCGTACAGATCATCGATGTAGCCATTACCGTCGTCATCGATTCCATTGGCTGCGATCTCTCCCGGGTTCGTGGCGGCGTTGCCGACCAGATCGGGGTGGGTGTTCTGGTAGCCCTCATCGATGATTCCCACCACCACCGAATCGGATCCGCTGTAGCCGCGGCTCCAGGCTTCGGCGGCCTGGGATCCATAGGCGTTGGCCGGGCTCGAACTCTCGCCATACATTCCCCACAGGCTGCCGTTGGTCACGCCCGGATCATTGCTGCTGACCTCGCTCTGCAACAGCCAGTTCGGCTCAGCGAAGCTCACGCCGGGTCGGCGTGCCAGCTGTTGCAACACCTCCTCGCTGCTGCGGCCCGGCGGCAGGTCCAGCCACTCCAGCGGCCCGGCCCCGCTGGCCTGCATCGCCCGGGTGTGGATGGTCTCCCTCAGGCCCAGGCCCAGGGCTGCGCGGGCATTGGCCCGGTCCTGGGCCATGGCCAGCGGATTCCAGCTCACCAGGATGCCGTCAAAGGCGCGCTCAGCGCCGACCACACCGAGGGAGACCTCCGGCGCCGCAGCGGAACCCACCAGCTCGGGTGGTGCATCGCCTGCGGCGTCGGCTGGGGCGGCAGGGGGGCTGGCGCTGGCAGCGGCCGATGCGCTGCTGGCCGCTGCGGGGCTGGGGCTTGCTGTTGCAGAGGGGCTGGGGCTGGGTCTGACGCTGGGTGGAGCGGCGGCCGTGGCACTGCCCAGGGGTGCGCTGGCGACCGCTGGCTGATTCAGCGTGGTGGTTGGGGCGATGGCGCTGCTGACGGCTTCGGGCTCAGCCACGGGGCCAGAAGGCTGTCCCGCCTCGCTGGTGCTGGTCGCCGTCGTTGGACTGGTCAGCCCTGGGGTCAAGGGCAGATCGTCCCGATGGCTGGCCGATCGGCGACCGGCGGCAGGATCGGGGAAAAGCGAGATACGGGTTGTCACGGCTGGCCTGGACGGGAAGTATTACCAATATAAAGCCTGCGATCGTTCCAGGCATCGTTGTTCCTCAGCACCGTACGGATCGGCTCCGGCCTGTTCGGCAATCGCCCATGGATGGTCGGTTGACTCAGGTCACTCAGGCCATGCATCATGCCGGTAAGTTGTTGGGGCAAACCCAGCCGTTTAAGGCGAAGATTCCATCGACTCCACCCGATCATCCACCGGGCGCTGACGAGCAGATTGCGCTGGGAGCCTGTTGCACGTAGCCGCATTGGCTCCAGATCCATAGGGAGATCTCGCTGTGGAACAGAACTGGGTCTCCCATGGATCTCATCCCCATCGCGATTGCTGCGCCGTACCAAAGGGAAGAATGATTGCGCCGCAGTAGATCTTGCGATCAAGCTGCCGCGATGGTCCTGATGCCTTTTGTCTCAAGATGAGGCCGCAATAGGCGCCGCTTCGGGTCCGTCATTGTTCAGGGCCTGGCCTGTCGACCTACGCGCAACAGGCTCCTAGGGCATCAGCCGGCTTCCATCTTCAACCCGGAAGGACTCTGGGCGCTGCCAGCTCAGCGGCTGACCCTGGCAGGGCTGATTCTGGATCTGCGCTGCTCCTGCTGGGTGGCTGCATCGATCCCCGGCGCTGCCATGGCACTCATGGCCGGTGCGATGGATGGGGCGGAGGGTGCTGAGGGGGTTGAGGAAAGGTGCTGGCGCCACAGGCCTCAAAGCGCACCAGCGATCAGCTTCGAGCTGCCGGGCCGCACGTGCATCACCTGGTCGCAACGCTCCTCATGACTTGGCGTGAGCACGGCGTTGACGTGCCACCACTCCACCTGCAGTCGCTCGGGAGTGACATCAACAATATTATAGCCGTGCCCATCGAGATTCACATACTTGATATGGGTCAGGTGCTGCTGCAGTTCCTGTTCATAGGCGAGCGACTGGCTTCGGGGTGGCCACTTCATCTTGTCGTCGAAGTTCTGGGCTGTGATGCTCGTATTCACAAACTCCACCGCGATCGGCTCGCTCTGCTGATCGTAGGGGTCGGCGCGGAGTTCGAGGGCCATGCTGACGTGGATATCACCACTGAGCACCACAAAGTTGGCGGGATTGGATTGGAAGTAGCGGTAGATTATCTCCCGTTCTGCCGGGTAGCCATCCCATTGGTCGTAGTCCGGCCCATCGCCCTTGCTGTTCACCAGCTTGGTCTTGATCAGGGCGGTCAACACCGTGTCGGGCAGCCCGGGTTTCCAGGTGGTGGCCATCACCGAGGGATTACCGATCAGCTGCCATTGGGCTCGGCCCCGATCCAGGGCATCGAACAGCCACTGGCGTTGGGCCAGGCCCAGGGCTGTGCGCTCCGGGTTGGCCATCGCCTCGCCGGCTTGCGGCTGATCCCGGTAGATGCGGGTGGCGGTCAGATGCAGATCAGCGAGGGCTCCGAAGGACAGGCTGCGGTAGATGCGCCAGGGATCGGCGGGATCCACCGGCCGGATCGGCAACCACTCGGCCCGGGCCTGCAGGGCCGCATCGACCCGATCTCTCCAGGGCCCATCCCGCTCCTCGCGGTGTTCATCGGCTCCCTCCCGCCAGGCGCCATCGGCGAATTCGTGGTCATCGACGCTGGCGATCAACGGCAGCGCCGCATGCATCGCCTGAAGATCGGAATCGCGGTGGTATTGATTGTAGCGGCAGCGGTAATCCGCCAGGGTCTTGCATTCATGCAACGGTTCGAATGGCCGGCCGATGTCGGCGCCGGGGGTCTGGCCCGCGGGCGGCGTGTTGGAGGCCTCGTAGATGTAGTCGCCCAGATGCAGCAGAAACTGCAGATCATCTCGTTTGGCCAGGGCGCCGTAGGCATTGAAGAAGCCGGCATTGAATTTGCAGCACGACACCTGGGCGAAACGCAGATGGTGCGCGTCAGCCCCCGGCAGGGTGCGGGTACGGCCGGTGGGGGAGGTGTGCCCCAGGGCGTGGAAGCGGTAAAAGTAGATCTGATCGGCTTCCAGACCGCTGGGGTCGGCGTGAACGGTGTGATCCGCACTGGCCCTGGCTTCTAGTTGGCCCCGGGCGATGATTTCCGTGAAGCCCGCGTCGTTGGCCAGCTCGTACTCGACGGCCACGCAGGGAGAATCGCTGCTGATCCGGGTCCAGAGGATCACCCGATCCTCCAGGGGATCGCCACTGGCGACGCCGTGCTGGAAGGGGGAGCTGGGAGCCTGGACCTGGGCCATGGACGCCGGATGAAAGCGACAGGCCCAGGATGGCGGCGGGTGGCTCCATTGGCGGTAGGGCGGGGAAACCTTTGCAACGTCCGATCCCCCTCCCCCGCAGGTCGTTTCCCTGTGGGTGATCGCAGCCCCTGGCGTTCGCTGAGTCAGTCGATGGTTCCGTCGAGGGTTCAGTCGATGGCCCGGCCCACGGAGTCCAGCCACTGCTGAGCCTTTGTGCTGCCCCCTCTGAAGTTGCCCCCGGCTTCTTAGCCTCCGATGGGTCCGGCTTCCGTTCATCTCCGGTTCATCTCCGGTTCATCTCCCGTTCATCTCCAGCTCGTCTCCAGTCCGTGCCCAGGCCCTGCTGTGATGGCCCAGCTCCTGCTCCGCCGGTCGATGGCCGCCGCTTCATGCTTCCGGCTCGGCCTGCCCCTGGGTTGGCCCAGCCCCAGCCCCATGACCTGCCTGATCACCATGTCGCACAACCCCACCGGCCTTTCGGTCGTTCCTGATGCCAGCGCGCCCTGGCGCCCCGTCCTCCTGGGCCTGTTGCTCAGCCTGGCCCTGCTGGTGGCCGGTGCCGGGTCCGCCTCTGCCTCGCTGCTCCACCTGGAGGGTCCGGTTCCCGCTGATCTGGGGGTGCGGGAGGGGCATCTGGCCGCCTGTGGTTCACCGGCCCACTGCGCCCGAGAGGATTGGCCGGTGCCGGATCCGATGGCAGCCCTGGGCCAACTCCTGCCGGCCCTGCTGGCCCTGGAGGATGTGGAGCTGGTCGAGAGCGGCCCCGACTACCTCCATGCCATCGCCCGCAGCCGGCTGTTCGGCTTTGCGGATGATCTTGAACTCCATGCGCTGCCGGCCGCTGCTGTGATCGAGGCCCGTTCCGTCTCCAGGCTCGGGGATTCGGATCTGGGCGTCAACGCCCGCCGCCTGGCCCGGTTGCGGCGCAGCCTGGAGAGCGCGTAGAGGGGCAGCAGCCTCAGGGAAGCGGCGGCGGCGGCACCAGGGGCACCCGTTCCAGGGGCGGTGGCGGCTTCAGGGGAGGCCAGCGTCGCTCCCCACCAGCTCCTGGTCCAGCGTCGGCTGCGGGGCCGCCCCCGCTGGGGCTGCTGGAGTCGCTGCCGTTGGATGGCGGCCGTGGCAGCGGTGGCCTCGGGGCAGCGCTGCCCTCAGACGGTGCGGCTGGTGCGGGAGAGGCGTTGCCTGCGGCGGGTTGGGCATCCTGGAGGGAGCCTCGGCGTTCCGATGCGGCGCTGCCGGCTGCGGAGCTGTCGGGCCGGCCGGGTGCTGGGGTTCCCCCCTGCGGCTCCCTGGTCGGCGGCTCCTTGGCCCCCGGTTCTGTGATCGTCGGCTCCTTGGCCCCCGGATCGTCGGCCCCCGGATCGGCTGGTCCTGGGCGGGTCGTTCCTGGGGAGGGGCTCCCTGGTTCGCCAGCGGGTCTGATCAGGGTGCCGCAGCCCGTGATCGCCAACACGGCAGCGCCGCATAGGGCAGTAACCAGCAGGGGGCGGACCATGGCCGAAGCCGCAACCTCCCCATGGTCCCGTCCCTGGCAAGCCGATCCGCGGCCCCCAACGGTTTCAGGGCCAACCGGCTGCGGCCCAGATCCACCGGTCAGCGCCGCCGCGACGGCACGGTCCAGGCGGCGATCGACAGAATGACCGATCCGGCCTCTCCACCGTTCGGACCCCCCAACCTCCGCCATGGTTTTTCCCTCCCCTAATGCAGCCGAGGGTCCTGTTGAAGCCGCCGCTGCCCCTGACGCCGGGCTGCCAAGGGAGACGGCCGGGGCGCCCCTGCCATCCCCCCCATCGCCCACGGCGTCGCCGGCCCATCCGTCGGCCGCCAACGATCCCTTCAGCCTCCCCGAGCGGCGGGCGGTACTGGCCGCCTCGGCTCCCTGGCTGGGAGCCCTGCTCAACGTGCTGCCGGGCCTCGGTGCCGGCTACCTCTACCAGCGCCGCTGGCGGGCCTGGTGGATCACCACCCTGCTTGGGGCCGCGGGCGTCCTGCTCGGCGGCCTGCCTCCTTCCCTCTCCGCCGAGGCCGCCGTTGTCGATCTCCGGTCCCTTGGCCTGATCGCCCTGCTGCTGCTGGCGGCTGTCACGGCGCTGGAGGCGTTCCTGGCCGCCCGTCGGGCGCGGATGCGGTGAGCCGTCCCCAGCCCCCCTCGCCGCTCTGGTATTCCTGCACTGCGTCGTGACCCACCATGGCCCACGCTCCCTCCCCTGACCCCAGTGATGGGGTGGCCAGCGCCGCCACTCCTGAGCTCACCGGGTCCAGGACCTCCGGACCGCTGCTGGGGCTGCTGGCCCGCGGGCTGGAGCTCTGGCTGCGGCAGCAGTGCGATGGAATCGAGCGGCTGGAGATCCGGCTCGAGGGTTCCGCCGCCGAATTGATGGGGGGGCGGCTGGAGGGCGTGGTGCTGGAGGCCCGGCGGGTGATCTACCGCAACCTCAGCATCGATCGCGTTCAGTTGCGCAGTGACCCGATCCGGGTGCGCATCGGGGCGCTGTTGCGCTCCAAAACCCTGCAGCTCGACCACCCCTTCGCCGTGCGCGGCCTGGTGAGTTTCAACGGCGATGATCTGGCCCGATCCCTGGCCAGCCCCGCCTGGCGCAGCCTGGGCGATGGCCTGGCCGAGGCCCTGCTTGGCGTCACGCCCCTGGCGGGTCTGCGCCTGGAGGCCGACCGCCTGATCCTGGTCGCCAGCGGAGCCGGCACCAACGTGCCCCTGGAGGTGGCCACCGAGGTGGTGGCGGCCGATGGCACCCTGCTGCTGCGCAGCCGGGCCGGGGGTGTGGAGGCACGGTTGCCGATGGATCCGGCCATCCGCATCGAGCAGGCTGAATTGGCCTCCGGCCTGCTGGAGCTGCGCGGGGAAGCGCAGGTTTCGCCATGAGGTGTCGTTCTTTTCAGCCGGGTTCTCGCCGCTGGGACCTGCCCCGGCCGATGCAGGTTCGGCTGGCCGGTCCCACACAGCCCACCCGGCCCACCCGGCTTCTGCTGCGACGCGCCCTGGCCCCGGCCCTCGCCCTGGCTCTGGCCGGCCAGGCCCCGCTGCTGGCGGGGCCCCTGCCCCCCCTGGGCGAACGGGCCGCCCTGCCGCCGCCGCCCCCTCCACCGCCGCCTCCCATGCCGATGGCATCGCCGCAGCCCGCGGTGCCGTCGTCCGCGGCCGCTGCCGATCCACAGACGGGCCTGGTGAACCCCGATCCAGCCCTGCAACGGCTGGTGGCCTCGGCGGCCGCCGCCTGTCGGTCGGCCCTGGCCCGGCGCTATGCCACCAGTCCGCCGCGGGTGCAGGCCTGGTTGGTGCCTGGCCTGACCATCGCGATCGAAGCCGGGGGGCTCTCCCTGGCGGCGCTGCAGCGCGATGGGCTGAGCTTCGGGTGGATGGTGCTCGGCAAACCCGATCCCCTGCCGATCGGCGTCTGCCGCACCGATGGCAGCGCCGCCCTGCGGGCCATCGAGGTTCAACCGGATTGAGCAGCGCCGCCGATGGCGTCTGTGCCTGGGAGCCTGTTCCGCGTAGGTCGACAGGCCAGGCCCTGAACCATGACGGACCCGAAGCAGCGCCGATCGCGGCCTCATCCTGAGACAAAGGGCATCAAGCACGTCTCTGCACCGTCGTCGCAAGATCTGCTGCCGTGCGATCAATTTGCCATTTGGCACGGCGCCGCAATCGCAATGCGGATGAGATCCATGGGAGATCCTGTTCCGTTGTGTCGCGGGATCTCCCCAGGGATCTGGATCCAATGCGGCTACGCGCAACAGGCTCCTAGCTCCGCTGCAGCAACGGGTAGAGCAGGGTGACCACCGCGTAGAACATCGCCGGCACGAACAGATAGCTGTCGATCCGATCGAGGATGCCGCCATGGCCGGGAATGGCATCACCGGAATCCTTGAGGCCGGCATCGCGCTTCATCATCGATTCGGTGAGGTCACCCACCAGGGCGAACAGGGCCACCACGCCCCCGAGCAGACACCCCAGCGGCGCCCCCCAGCGCCAACCCAGCCACAGGCCCCCCAGGGCTCCCACGGCCATGGCGCAACCGATCCCCCCCAGGGCTCCCTCCACCGTCTTGCCCGGGGAGATCGGTGAGAGGGGATGGCGCCCCCAGCGGCGGCCGATCACATAGCTGCCGATGTCGGTGGCCACGATCAGGAAACAGGCCAGCAGGGTGAGGGCCAGGCCGCTGCTCCAGGGCCAGGGGATGCCCGGCAGGCTCGATCCGCTCAAGGCCGGAGCCAGGCCCGGATCGGCCAGGGCCCGCAGCTTGATCCAGTGGCTGGGCAGGAAACCCAGATAGAACAGGCCGAAGATCGAGGCGGCGATGTCGGCGATGGTGCCGGTGGTGGGCTGGAGCAACAACCAGCCGCAGATCACCGCCCCGCTGGCGGGCAGCACCGCTGCGGCCAGATCATTGGCCACCCCAGCGCTGAACCAGCCACTGCCCGCTGCCGCCTGGGTGGTGAGCAGCAGCAGCTGCACCGCCACCAGGGTGGTGCGGCTGGCGGGCTTGATGCCCTTGAAGCGGGCCATCCGGAAGAACTCCAGCAGCCCCAGATGCACGATCACCCCCACCGCCAGGGTGAACCACCAGCCACCGAGCATCACCACCACGAAGCCGATACCTCCGGCGGCCCAGCCGCTGGCCAGCCGGGCGAGGGAGGTGGCGGTGCGGGGGCGTGGGGTCAACGTTCGGCCGCGATCAGGAACAGGGGTTCAGCCGGGGCCAGCTTGGCCTGGCTGCCGCGCCGCTGCATCCGGTGCACGGTGGCCTGCACCACCTGCACATCGCGGGCCCCCAACTGGCTGAGCGTATCGCTGGCGTCGACCAGACCCTCCAGGCTGGAGGTGCTGATCACCAGCCTGCCCAGGGGGCGCAGGGCCGACCAGACCGCCCGCAGCACATCCACCAGGGGCCGACCCACCTCCAGCAACACCCGGTCTGGATCGGGGGGCAGCCGCGGCAGATCATCGGGGGCCCGGCCGGCATGGATGTGGAGGTTGGCGATGCCGAAACGACGGCGATTGCGCTCCAGCAGCTCGATCGCCTCCGGATCCCGCTCCAGGGTGTGCACCGCCCCGGAGGGCAGCAGCCGGGCGATCTCCAGGGCCAGGGCGCCGGTGCCACCGCCCACATCCCAGACCAGCGAATCGGCGCGGGGTCGCAGATGGGCCAGCAACATCACCCGCAGCTCCATCGGGGTGGGGCTGAATCCCGGCGCATCCTCAAACGCCGCATCCGGCAAGCCCGGCGTAACGAAATCCCAGCCGTCGGCGGGATGGCTGCTGGCTCCTGCCGTGGGGGAATCCCGGCGGCTGGGATCCGGGCGATCGGGCGGCACCAGGGCCGGGCTGGACCGCAGGTTCTCGTCCGGGCGGCCGTCCGCGGGGTTTCGCAGCGTCACCGGCCCCCCTGATCGTTGGCCATGACGTTCACGCTATCAGCGATCTGGCCCGGCCAGCGCTGCCGCTGACGGGCCAGCCAGGCCGCCCGGGGCCCATCGATCCGCTCCCCAGGGATCAGCAGCGGGATCCCCGGCGGGTACGGACAGAGCGGCTCTGCCGCGATCCGCCCCGCCGCGGCCTCCAGGGGCACCGCCTGCGAGCGGGAGCGCCAGGCCTCGCCCACACCCCGCTCCGGCCTCGCCAGCAGGGGCAACGGTGGGGGATCAAAGGGTTCCCAGGCCGGGCCGCCAAGGGTGCGGCGCAAGGCCAGAAGCCGGGCCGGCAGCCGCGACCCCAGGCCCGCCGTCGCCCCCAGGCCCAGGCAAAAGGTGAGGGTGCCGGGTTCCGGCAGTTCGGCCACCACCCCGCGCTCCAGCAGCCAGCCATCGGCCTCCAGGCCGTTGATGCCCAGGGCGGCGGTGTTCAGCACCATCCGCAGCGGATCCTGGTTGGCCACCAGGGTGAAGCCGAGCCGCTCCAGCCGTTGCCGCAGCGCCAGGGCCCCGGCTACGGCCCGTTGCCGCTGATGCCGCCCGGCCGCACTCTGTCCATGGGCGATGGCGGCGGCGGCGGAGGCCAGCAGCAGGGCGCTGGGGCTGGAGGTCTGCAGCCAGAGCAGGCTGCGCTCCAGGGCGCCCTGATCCACGCGAATGCCGCGCTGCAGCAGGGCAGCGCTCTGGGCCAGGCCCGTTGCGGCCTTCTGCAGCGAGAGCACCACCAGGTCGGCGCCAGCCGCCAGGGCTGTGCCCTCGCCATGGGCCTGGTCGACCAGCACGGGAAGATCCGGCGCCAGGCGGCGCAGCGTTGCCACCAGGCCGGCGAGATCGGCCGCCTGGCCCTGGTACGTGGGATCCACCAGCACCAGGGCCGCGGGCTGCAGGGGCAGGGCCTGCTCCAGGACCCGTTCCAGGTGGGCCGGGGTGGGGGGGAGCCAGAGGCCGCTGGCCGGATCGAAGGGCAGATCGAACAGCAGCGGCTCCAGATGGCCGAGCACGCAGCCATGCAGCAGCGAGCGATGCAGGTTGCGGGGCAGAAGCACCCGCGATCCCGGCGGCGCCAGGCCGAGCAGGGCCGCCTGCAGCAGGCCGCTGGCCCCGTTGACGCCGAACCAGCAGCGATCGGCACCCAGCAGGGCGGCGCAGGCCGCCTGGGCTTCGGCCACGGCCCCCTCCTCTTCCAGGGGGCCCCCCAGGGCTGGCAGTTCGGGCAGGTCCCAGCTGGCGGCCGGGCGGCGCAGCAGCCGCCGCAGCTCCGGCGCCAGGGCCCGGCCCCGCCCGTGGGCCGGCAGGTGCAGGGGCAGGCCCGTCGGTTTGCGCAGCAGGGCGAACAGCGGCCAGTCGCAGCGTTCGGCCATGGCGCCGGTGTGCGGTTTCTAGAGTCTGCCCACCGACCTGATGCCGCCCTGACCCAAGCGACCGCCATTCCCAGCGAACCGCCCTCGCCGCGTTACGACCCCCAGGGGGATCTGCGCTGGCTGCTGTTGCGCCCCTGGATCTGGATCAGCCGGATCATCGTGGTGCTCTGGCAGCTCGGCAGCCTGGCGATCACCCTGGCCACCCAGGCCAGCAGCCCGGACCCGAAGGTGCAGCGGAGGGTGGCCCAGCGCATCCTCACCACTCTCAGCGGTCTTGGACCCTGCTTCATCAAGGTGGGGCAGGCCCTCTCCACCCGGCCCGATCTGGTGAAGCGCGAGTGGCTGGAGGAGCTCACGCGCCTCCAGGACGATCTGCCCCCCTTCCCCCACCAGGTCGCCCTGGCGGTGATCGAAGCCGAGCTCGGGGCTCCGGTGGATCGCCTGTTCGCCGAATTTCCCGACTACCCGGTGGCGGCGGCCAGTCTGGGCCAGGTGTACAAAGCCCGCCTCGACGACGGCCGTTGGGTGGCGGTGAAGGTGCAGCGACCACGGCTGCCCTTTCTGATGCGCCGTGATCTGGTGATCATCCGGGGTCTCGGTGTGCTGAGTGCTCCCTTCTTACCGCTGAACCTGGGCTTTGGACTGGGATCGATCATCGATGAATTCGGCACCACCCTGTTCGAAGAGATCGATTACCGGCGCGAGGCCGATAATGCCGAGCGCTTCGCCGCCCTCTTCGCCGCCCATCCGGAAGTCACGGTTCCCGAGGTGGAGCGCAGCCTGAGCAGTCGCCGTGTGCTCACCACCCAGTGGATTGATGGTGTCAAGCTGCAGAATCGCCGCGAGCTGGAAGCCAACCATCTCGATCCGACGGCCCTGATTCGGACGGGCGTGATCGCCGGCCTGCAGCAGCTCCTTGAGTTCGGTTATTTCCACGCCGACCCCCATCCCGGCAACCTGTTCGCACTGCATGGCAGCAGCGGTGGTCTTGGCCATGTGGCCTATGTCGACTTCGGCATGATGGATTCGATCAGCGACCAGGACCGCCTCACTCTGACTGGTGCCGTGGTGCACCTGATCAATCGTGATTTTGAGGCACTGGCCAGGGATTTTGTCGCCCTTGGCTTCCTCAGTCCCCAGGCCGATCTCGAGCCGATCATTCCCGCCCTCGCCGATGTGCTCGGTGGTGCCCTGGGAGAGAATGTTGGCAACTTCAACTTCAAAGCGATCACCGATCGCTTCTCTGAGTTGATGTACGACTACCCCTTCCGCGTCCCCGCCCGCTTTGCCCTGATCATCCGTGCCGTGGTCAGCCAGGAGGGTCTGGCGATGCGCCTTGATCCCAGCTTCCGGATCATTCGCGTGGCCTATCCCTATGTGGCTCGCCGCCTGCTGGCCGGTGACACCGCCGAAATGCGCGAGAAGCTGCTTGAAGTGATCTTCGATGGCAACGGGCGCCTGCGGCTGCAGCGCCTCGAAAACCTGCTCGATGTGGTGGAGGGCGAAGGGCCCGGCTTCGATCTGCTGCCGGTCGCCCGCGATGGCCTGCGGCTGCTGTTCGGCCGTCAAGGCAGCGGTCTGCGCCAGCGGCTGCTGCTCAGCCTGGTGGCCGACAACCGCATCCACACCGACGACCTGCAGGCCCTGCTGGGCCTGCTGGGTCGCACCTTCTCGCCGCGCCGCCTGGCCGGTGGGGTGCTGGCCCGTTTCAATCCACTGGCGGCCTGAGTCGGGCCCTAGGGTCGGCGGGCAGCGATCCGCCCAGCCGTGCTTCCGATTACCGCCGTCCCCCTTGCTCCCATCGCTGCCCTTGGGACGGCCACAACCCTGGAGTCCCTCGGCCTGCCCGAGGGTTTCGATGATGCTGATCTGCTGCTGGAGTTCGCACCGCTGCTCCAGCCCCCCTATCTGCTCGCAGGGATCGGCCTGGCGATCGGGATGGTCTGCGGCCTCACCTTCTCCAAGCTCGTCCAGCAGCGGCTGGATCGCTGGAAGCAGGATCGCCTGGCCATGCTGCCCCTGGCCGGTCTGGAGACGGTGTTGCCCTGGAGCGGCCTGCTGATCGGGGTGACCCTGTTTCTGGGGGGCTGCCTGCAGGTGTTCGGCTTCGCCAGCGGTGCGGCGCTGCTGGTGGCCTTCCTGCTCTCCCTGGCCACCGGCGGCGCCCTCTGGGTCCAGCTGGTTCGGTTGATGCAACAGGTGGAGGCCGGCAAGTTCAAGGCTGTCGACTTCGACAACTTCGACGAATTCTTCTGATTTCGGCCTGGCGTTCTGCCGCCAGACCTGCCCGGTTCGGCCGGATGCGGCACCGGCCGGCGGATCGTTCAGCTGTGGTCTGAACGCCGCTGCCAGTCAGGGTTTCGGGCCAGGACCTGGTTGGTTGCCTCATGGCTCAGCCCCCACCCTGGCGCCGTTGCGAGTCTGGGGACCAGGGAAGAGCGGCTCCCACACCCTGGGCCGGGGTCGTCCACCACGGTTCAGGGTCCGTCAGGGCCAGACCCGCTCCCCCACCTCGATGGCGTTGCCGTCAAAGCCGCTCCCGGCCACGATCCGGCCCACGTGGATGGCCGTCACATCCCGTTCGGCCCGCACATGTTCCGCCAGGGCCCGCCGCTCCCCCGGATCGAGCAGGGCCCAGCTGCTGCGCGGCAGCACCATCACCGTGGCGCCGTCTCGACGCTGATACAGACCCTTGCGCCAGGTGGCCGTGCCATCGGGGCTGCGCCCCTCCAGGATCCAGTAATCGGTGGACGCTTCCAGCCTGCTGGCCAGGTCGCGGCCGAGCTGTTCCGACCCGCCCCCATCCTGGCCCGATGCGCTCCGATCCCAGCGTCCGCCGCTGCTGCCGATCCCCTGGGGCGCGGATGGTCCGGAGCTGCCATCGGCCGCGGGACTGAGGGCTGGCGTCGCGCCTTGCGGTGCCAGCAGGCTCCGACCCACCTGCACCATCACCACCCCGGTGCCGATCAGACCGACGCCGGCGGTGATCGCCAGGGCCGCCCCCAGTCTGCGACTGGTCGTCGGGAATGCCTTCACCCCCGCCAGGATCGCCACCGGCCAGAGGGGCGGCAGCACCGTGGCCACCACCATCAGGCCCACGGCGCCGCTGCGGCCGGCACGGCGCAGCAGGGCTTCGCGCCGCTCGCGGGCCTGTTCAGCCTCATGCTCCCGCAGCAGCTGGCGATCCTCTTCGGTGAACCAGTGGCCGAGGCGGCGGGCCTCCTCCAGCTCCCGCTCCAGATCGGGGCCGCTGTTTCTACCGATGCGGGCCAGGGGAGCCAGGGTGGCCAGGAGCCTGGGGAGGGGCTTGATCTCGCCGGCAGAGGGGGCCACGGGCCGTCACAAATGAGAAGGGCCATCAACCTACGGGCGTTGCTGATGGCCGCTGGTCGGACAGCGGTGCGGATCCCACCCAGGGGCAATCCTGGGCGTGTCTCCGATGCCGGGAGGCAGCTGCTGGGGCCCTGCTCCACCCGAATCAGGCCACCAGGTAGGCCTGGAGCTGGCGGGAACGGTTGCGGATCTCCTCGAGGGCACGGCGCTCCAGGCTGCGGGTCTTGTCGCGGCTCATGCCGAGGGAGCGGGCGATGCTGGTGAGGCTCATCGGCTCCTCCCCCTCCATCCCATAGCGCAGGCGCAACACCCGGCCCTGCAGCTCCGGCAGCTGCTCCAGCAGCGCCCGCAGATCACCCCGCAGGCATTCGCCCGCCACCATCTCGTCCGGACCGGCTCC
>CAIZQU010000038.1 GCA_903935205.1 uncultured cyanobacterium
GCGTAATACGCAACCGCCGGGGCTGATCCACCTCGGTGACGACAAACACGCGGGTGGTGCCGGTGCCATGGGCCTGCCTGGCCAGCTCCACCAGCCAGGCGGTCTGCTCCTGGGAGCGGCAGTCGAAGCCGGCGAGCTGGTGACGGGCCGCCAGCGGCTCTGGCGGTTGGTAACGGCTCATGCCTGGGGCTGATCCGCCGCTGGAGGGGTAGTTGACATCCTTTTGCAACCATCAACGACAGGTCAAGAGCCCGATGTCAAGCCTGAGATAAAGACCTTACTGGAACCCGCTGGGGCATGGGACTACAACTCTACTCTCTGCTCATTTCTGTTGCATATTCGTCAATTGCTCAATGATAACGACAGCCACGATCAACTCGAAGGTCTGATCGGGATTCTCACATATTTAGTCGGAGAATGAGCTCAGGTGCTGCACAATGAGCTCGAAGATCGACTTCTAGCGCCATCTGCTTCCTTCTAATTTTACAAGAGACACGCTGAATGATTTGAATATCTCGTGCTTTTGCTTAAGTCATCCCTCCCCTGGAGGCAATTAGGGACCTCATCTAGCCCGCCAACTAGAACTGGCGAACAATTTGAGTTTGCATCAGACTTAGCAGCTGTCGATGAATCAACTACTCAGGATTGCTACGCCAACAGCCAGTTGACATCATCAGTCTGACCCCCCCCCAAAGATGAGACCAAGAAGATTAATGCTGCACAATTGGAATCTAGAGCGCGTTAGCGGTATAATCAGTTTAGCTGCTTTCCTTATTTGTGAGACCAAAATCGCCTGGCGATACCTTGCGACTGGTCGTCCAGAAGCTCAAGGATATAATTGCTTCTCGTCAGCAGCAAGTGACACGACTTACAGCTGTTAACCATGCGCCCATGGAGTGTCCATGCGTGAGAATAGTTCAGGCCGAGTCGATCGAACCATTCAGAGTGATAGGTGTTTGACTGATGGCATTTCCATGTGTCCTTATGGGCGAGAATTTTATCGCGAGCACTCTTGCAGTCTAGATATAATTTCGATTGAATAAGTTCGTCGTGGTCTTCAATCATTCTCTGCCTCAGCTGACTGAAGTGAGCACGACCCCTGGTGACATCGCGCTGCCGCAGGCGTGCCAGGGACGTTTCATCCAAGAGTCCATCAGGATCGTCCCACTGTGTGATGCATGAATCACCCCAAAGAGCTTCAAGCCTTTGGATGATGGCTACTTCTGTCTCAATCGCATCTCGAACGGTGAAGAGTGACGCCTGTTGTTTGTGTCGGCTGACCCCCTCTGAAATCGAAAACACCTCCGTCAAAAAAGAGCCAAAGAGGATATTAACAAGATGTTGATGGGCGATAAACGCATCAGCTTGGATATGCTTGGCTCTGAGTTCCCTGTCCTCGAGCAATGGCTTGAGCAGAGCGAGGCTAAGCCCGGCAGTCTCAAGGGTTGACAGGCAGATGTTTGAGAAGTCAGTTAATTTGGAGATTCTCGTATCGGTGGCGTCCATCTGTGCTCAATACAACCCCGGCTTGTCCACCTTTAGCGCCGCCGAGTTCTCCAGCACGATCCGAGCCGTCTGCTCGTCGATGCCACTGGGAGCGTTGATCTGCACCTCCAGGGTCATCTCGATCTCGGCACCGGGCAGGGCTTGGAGGTGACTCATCACCTCCTCCACGAAAGCGCTCATCTGCAGGCTGGCGCGGGTGGGGTCGAGCTTGACGGACGCCACATAGCGAGTGGGCAGCTGAGGCTTGGGTGGATCAATGGGTGAGGACGGCGGCGGCGGCGGCGCGATCCCGCCACCACCTTTAGTCCCCGTTTGCTCTTCGCCACTGGGCTTGCGTGAACCCGTACCTGTCCCTGGATCTGGATCAATGAATAGCCCTGGAGACTTTGGATCGGTCGGCTTGAGCCGATCCGCATCGATCTGAGCAAGTGCCACCTCGTCCTTCACGATCAAGGTGTTGAGGCTGGCGGGCTGGGTGCTGGAGCTGGCTTGATGGCGAAGGCCGGTGTAACGGCCGGAAGATCCATCGTTGCTGGCGGGCGTGAAGCCATCGGCAAGGTGGAAGGTGCCTTCACCGCTGAGGGAAGCCTGAGGGTTGACCAGGGCGTCGAGGATAACCTGATCGGTGCTGATTCTTGGCAAGAAAAGGTATTTGCGGCACCACTCCAGCAGCTCGCGGACTTCGATGTGTGAGCGGCCACGCCAGAGATACGAATTGACTTTTTGGCTGATGGCGCTGATTGGTCGAGCACCGAGCTTGCAGACAAGGAAGTCTTCCTGGGAGCATTTTTCGCTGGTGCGACTGGCCAAGGATCCAGCGCCACTGGTGAGACGTCGCTCATACCAGGAGGCTCCCTGGGGCCCAGGTTCATCTTGATGCGGCACCAGTAGATGAGACCAGGTTTCGGGAATCCGAGCCGCAATGGCATCGGTCGCGGCCTTGATCTTGCCTCCCGCAACATCTTCCTGGTAAGGCGTGACATTGAGAAGCTTCTTTTCATCGATCACCTTCTGCCAGGCGCGCTGTTCGGCGATGGCCTGGAAGAGGTTCTTGAGGTTGTCTTGGTCTGGCGCTAGGAACACCAATGTGTTGGCGTACTGACGTGGATTATTTCCCTTACTCTCTAGGCAGCTGGCACACCACTCCTTTGCTGGGGTTGGAGGCGGCGGTGGGTCGTCCTTGGTTGTAGGGCGGCGCGGGGTCTTGTGGGTGTACTGGGCCGCCAGCAGAACGAGCCGCGTAGACGGCTCATCAGGGATGCCACTGCTGTCGAGCTGAGCACTGTGGACGCCTGCGAAAGCTCCGCGCTCTCTGCTGCTTGCTTGCTGTACCAAGAGGCGATTGGCTTCCGCCAGCAGCTCCTCGCCCTGGCGCAGATAGCTCTCGCGGTAGTCCTCGGCGGTGCGGTTGAGGTTGGGGCTGGTGTCGATCCAGTAGCGGTCGCCGTCCTGCTGGATGTAGCGGCCGCGATCGCCGAGGCGCCGCAGGGCATCCCCGAAGACGGCGATCGGCTCGCCGGGCATGACGCAGGCGAGCTTCACGCGCTGATCATTGATGCCCTTGCGTTCACGGTTGGCGCCGGGGGCGGTGCCCATGTAGAGGCTGCGGGCGACGCGCTTGCAGGCGCTGACGCGGCCGAAGTTTGGGTTCTCCCGATCCAGCTGGGTGGGAACCGACTGGGCGCCATCCACATCGGTGGCAATGATCGGCTCCCACTGGTTGTCGAGGAAGCGCACCAGCTCGTTGCGCACGTCGTTGTCGTCGATCGGCATCGAGCTGGGCATGATCAGCAGATCACGGCTGTTGCCGTTCCACAGGCCTTCGATCGTGAGGGCGAGCAGCCGCAGTACGCCACGGGTGCGCTGGAAGCGATCGAGGGTGCTCCATTCCTCGTAGAGACGGTTGAACAGCTCCGGGTGGATCGGGTAGGCGGAGGTGAGCAGGTCGCGGTAGCCGCTCTCACGCACCTCAGAAGGGAAGTCGGCCTTGTTGGCGGCGTACTGCTCGGTGAAGGCCCGCACCACGGCATCGCGGTTGGCGCCGCCATCGCGGGTGGTGATCGGCTCGAACAGGCGCCGCCGCACGATCTCGAAGCTCTCGGTGCCGGTGGCCGGCCGCCACTGGTAAGCCAGGCGGGTGACGACGTTCTTGAGGCCATCGCAGGCGGTCTCGCCGTCACTGCCACCGATCTCGTTGCGGCTCTGGGGCACGGAGATCAGCAGCAGGGCATTGCTCACCTGTTTGGTGGCCTCGGTGAGCTGCTGCGCGAAGGAGAGCTGGGCATCAAAGGTGCCAGCCGGCAGGCTCTCGCGTGGGCTGACGAGGTTGCGGGCGTAGGCCACCCACTCATCCAGCAGGATCAGGCAGGGACCATGGGTCTCGAACAGCGCCGCCAGGGCGCGGGCGCCGGGGGGCACCTGGCTGCGGTCGCTCTCGACGATCTGGGCGTAGGCCTGGGCTCCGCCCAGCTGCCAGGCCAGTTCGCCCCAGAGGGTGTGCACCTCGGTGCCGTCGGGCTTGCGGTCGATCTTGGAGGGGTTGAAGGCGGTGCCCACCAGCACGGCGCGGGAGACGCGGGGCACGCTGTGGATGTCGAGCTCGCTGCAGAGCTGATCCAACCCCGGCAGATCGGCGAGCGGAACGCCCGAGCCGAGGTGGTAGGTGCTCAGCATCGAGTGGGTCTTGCCGCCCCCGAAGTTGGTCTGCAGCTCGATCACCGGCTCACCGCCCAGGCCGTTGAAGCGCTGCAAGGCGATGCGCAGCAGATCCTTGAGGCCCTCGGTGATGAAGGTGCGGCGGAAGAACTCGATCGGGTCGGTGTATTCGGGGCTGCCGATGCCGCGATGCACCAGATCGAGATCCGCCGCGAACTCCGCCTGCTGGTAGCGGCCGTTGATCACATCCGGGTGGGGGGTGATCACCTCGCGCCAGGGGACGAGGCCGGGCTGGATCTGGTTCTCGATCGAGGCCTGGTAGCGGGTGCGGTTGCGGGCCCGGTCGGCGAACACCTGCTGCTGCAGCTCCTCGCGCATGGCGCGGATCGCATCGGCCTGTTCGCTGGCGTTGATGTTGCGGCAGAGACGAACAGCGGTGTCGAGGTAGCGGTCGACGTCGTCGGAGGACAGCGGTTCGGAGTGGGCCCACTTGTTGCGGGCCTCCTTGAGCTCGCTGACGTAGGCCCGATCCGACTGACTCAGCGGCTTCTTGAAGACGTTCTGCCAGTGCTCCATGAACAGCCCCAGCAGCACCGAGACGTCCTGCAGGTTGTTGGCCTGAGGAGGCAGGCGGTCCTGCCAGCTGGGGCCGACGTTGTCATAGAGCTGGCGGGACACGTAGGGCAGCAGACCATCGCGCAGCTGATCGAGGGCCTTGCCGAGACGGTCGCGGTTGGAGAGGGCCATGGGGGGATCAGATCAGGCTGGTCTGGAGGGGGGCGGACTGGGCTGTGGAGGCAGCTGATGCCTGCCGCTCCAGTTCCGGCCAGGCGATCACCAGGCCGTTGTAGGAGCGGGCTTCTTCTGCCTGCTTGGTCTTCTCGCAGTGGTTGTAGAGGCGATAGGCCAGGGCCCGGCAGTTGGCGGCGAGGTCGCCATGGCCAGGCAGGTTCCTGAGTTGAAGCAGGAGGGCTGCTGCACCGCCTTCCCCATCCGCTTCCAACCGCTTGATCAGCTGCTGGGTGGCTTCCCAGACGCAGAGGCGGTCGTCCCGCGTCGGATCCCAGGCATCATCGAGCTGCTCGCGACGCAGCAGTTGAACTTTGCCAGCCGCAGACCGGAGGATGCCAGCTTTAGCGACGCCATCGACGGAGATGTTGCGAGCAACGGCCAGGCCTTCCGCATCGCCATAGGGCCGTTCGCTGTAGCCGTAGCTCTCGAAGAAGGTGAGCGCGAAGCGCGTGTCGGCATCGAAGGCGCCTTCATCCTGGGAGAGGTGCTCATCGAGGGCGGCATTGATCTCGATCAGGGCCTCACGCACGCTCATCGGAGAGTCGTCGGGGTTGAGCACGGCCTTGGCCTGGCTGAAGATCGCCATACCGGGCCCGATCGCTGCCTGGGCAACGTCCACTGGGGCGATATTGGCGTGCTCCAGCTCCTTGATCGCCTGGGGCAGGCGCTGCCGAACCTCGCGGCGGAAGGCATTGCGGGAGAGGATGGCAGCACTGGGATCGCGGCGCTGGCAAACCAGCACGACGCTGGAGGCCAGGGCATTGGCGCCTGCACCGATCATGCGGTGGGCCAGTTCGGTGCGCATGGGCCAGGTGCCCGTGATCCCAAGGCCGGCCTCCAGCACGGCCGCCAGAAACGTTTCCCAGCCGGTACTGGCGGTGCCCGCCGTCCCCTTGGTTTCGGATTGCTTGAAGGCGTAGTAGATGGTGAGTGGAAAGCCAGCGTGGGCCTGCACGGCGAGCTGATTCATCGCCTGGGTCATCCCACTGAGGAAGAATGTTTCGGCCTGCTCCTTGCCGCCGTGGCGATAGGGTGTGGCCACCAGCTCCTCGGCCTTGGGTACCGCCAGGGTGGCAAAGAGGCCGGGGAACACAGTTCGCAAGGAGCGACGCAGCCAGACGTAGAAGAAGTCCGAGAGGTCCGCATAGCCAATGTTGTCGTAGTAGGGAGGGTCAGTCGAAACAACTCGATTGAGCGAGACAGCCTGCGTAGACGCGTCTTTCTGAGTGGCAAATCCCGAAGCACTCCCCGGCAAGAAGTCAATGGCCTTGGAGACCCACTCAACGCTGGGGGTCCACGTACCTGAGGACATGCAGAAAACATTTCCTTCGCCGAAGTCCCAGGTCATGGGTATCGCTTGCCGGGCGAATGTATTTCTAAGCTGGAGCTTGGAAGGGCTTGAATCCCAGGTCGCGATAGATGTATGACGATCAACGACCCGATCTACAGAGAACCCGGCGTACACCCCCACAGCCTCCGCGTAGGCCACCACGCCGGTCCCCCCATCCCGCAGAGGTGTGGAGTCATCCGAGAGCCCAGCCTGGAGGGCATCGCTGCGAGCCTGCTGCATCGCTTCGCCCACGAGGTCAGAGAAGGTAGTGAGCGCCACCAACTGGCGATCAGTGAACAGGTCGCCGTGGGTGGTGAGGCCGTACTGAACAGTCCAGAAGTTACGCGGATCGTCGGGAAGATTCTGCTCCGGCTTCCATTCCGGCTTGGCTAGTAGCGCTGCCGCCTCATGCTCTGGAGTAGGCGCCAGATACACACGCCCACGCTTCCCCTCGGCAACGACCGCCATCAGTCGAGCCCCCATCCTCCCCGCTCGCCCTTCGCTCTTGATGTAGTCCCCTTCGATGGGAGAACCAGACATCAAGCACCCGAAGTTGGCACCTCTGGCGAGTTTGGTGCCGGCCTTCGTGGTATCAACATCCTCCGGCTTGCCAACTTTCACAGTGAACCGATAACCGGCAGGCTCAACGACCGGCTGCACGTAGGCCTCCTTGCCCGCCTTGGTCGAGAGCATGAAGGAGGAGGCCAGCGGCACCTCCACCTGCGAGAAGGCCGGGTTCGGACTCTTCACCGTGCGGGCCCAGAGCCAGGCGATCACGGTGAGTTCCTGCCCTTCATAGGGCTTCAGATCCGGGCGAGGGTTCTCCGGGTCGTTCACCATCTCCGGCGTGATCCTCACCTTCGGGTACAGATGGCCGATGCGCTTCTCGGCCTCATCACGCATCCACTGGCCGTAGTAGCGCACGTCTTCCGCCAGGCCCTCAGCTCCTTTCCACTCGCGAGCGATCAGCTGCTTCTTGCTGCGGGCCTCCGGATTCACCGGGGGCATCCCTGCAAACTTCGGTGGGATCTCGATCATCGCCTTGTTGATCAGTACCGCCACTGGGTTCAGATCACTGGCGTAGGCCTCCAGCCCCAGCCGCTGAGCCTCAAGCGGCAAGGCGCCACCCCCGGCAAAGGGGTCGTGGAAGCCAGGCAGCTTCTCCGGATTGAACAGCTCCGCTGCTTCCGGGTGATCGGCGTTGTCGGCGCAGCAACGATGCCAGCTGCGGCGGATCTCCGCCCGAGCTCGGTTCAGCACCCAGGGCCCATTAGAAGTCTGTCCCAGTCGCTCTCGACGGCTGCCGCCATCTGCGCTGCTTTGCGCGGGAACCGCCTTTCATCGCGTTGGCCTCGCCACTCCAGAACCCTTCTGCTGCAACCGATCTGATCAGCTTCCTCAA
>CAIZQU010000039.1 GCA_903935205.1 uncultured cyanobacterium
AAACTGCGTCACCAAAGGCGGATGCAAGGGTCACTTCTGCGAGGCCAGGCTGGTGGGGCGCGATTGCCGAGACGTATCTCGCGTGACCAGCTGCCTCGAATCGCTTGCAACATCACAGGCTTGTGCAGGACCGATTCGCGCTTGTAACTCACGCATTCTCAGGATGGTTACGAGTTGGTCGCGTCATGTCAATGTGCCCTCACGAAAAATCTATGCGCACCAGCCCCCTAGGGCGGTGACGGCAGATCCCGGCCCAGATCCTTCAAGCGCGGATCGTCGATGCCGCTCAGCTGCCACGGGCGCTCTTCCGGGGCCAGGGCTTCGATCGCCAGCAGCTGCCTCTCCAACACCGCAACATCGGCCTCGGAGGGATCACCGCCACGCTGCTGCCGCTCGCCGATGCGGCGGCGGGCCTCGTCGGCGCTGACCCCAGGGGCCAGGATCCCGAAACCGGCGCCGGCCTGGCGAGCGAGGGCCCGGAAGTGATCCCGTTGGTCGCGCCGCAGAAAAGTGGCATCGACCACCACCGCCAGGCCGGCCGCCAGGGCCGCGGCAGTGGCCTCGGCCAGCACCGTGGCATAGAGGTGGGCGCTCACCTCCGGGGCGTAGGGGTCAGCCTGCAGGGGCCGCATCTGCCCGCAGCCCCAGCGGCCGAACAGGCGCCGCCGCTCCAGATCCGATCGCAGCTGCAGCCAGCCCCGGCGCCGCAGGATCGCAGCGCCATGGCTCTTGCCCGATCCCGACACCCCATGGGTGATCAGCAGCGCCCCGCGCCGGGGGGCCATGGCCTGGCGGGCAGCGGCGAGGTAAGCGTCCAGTTCCGCCAGCTGTGGTGAGCTGCCGCCGGCGGGATCCTGCTGGGCCTGGCGCAGGGCCGCCACCTTGGCGCGCACCATGGCCCGGTACGCCCCATACCAGGGCAGCAATGGCAGACCGCCGTAATCGCCGCCCCACTCCAGCCAGCCCTGCAGCAACCGCCGTGCCAGGGCTGGCTGGCCCCGCTGGTTCAGGTCCATCAGCAGAAAGGCCAGATCGCTGATGGGGTCGATCCAGCGCAGGGCCTCGCTGAACTCGATGCCATCGAACACGGCGATGCGGCCCCCGTGCAGGGCCATGTTGCCGAGATGCAGATCGCCATGGCACTCGCGGATGTGGCCCCAGCTGCGGCGACGCTCCAGCAGGGGCCGAAGCCGACCGTGCTCGGCCCTGGTCCAGGCGAGCAGGTCGTCCTGATCGGGCGGCAGGCGCCCACAGGACCGCAGGGTCTCGAAATTGGCCAAGGCCGGCTCCAGCACCCGCTCCGCCGTGCCCCAGGGGCCATCCGGGGGCATGGCGGCGGCGGTGGCGTGAAACACCGCCAGATCCCGGGCCAGGCGATCCAGCAACGCCTCGGTGACCGCACCCCGTGCCAGCGCCTGGGGCAGCAGGTCCCGCTGCTGGAACTGGCGCATCCGCACCGCGGTCTCGATCGGTGGACCGCTGCCATGCAGGCAGGCCCTCCTGGCGGGGCCATGGATGACCGCCAGATCGAGATAAAGATCCGGGGCCAACCGGCGGTTGAGGCGCAGCTCCTCTTCGCAGCAGTGGCGGCGACGCTCGGGGGTGCTGAAGTCGACGAAGCCGAAGTGGACGGGTTTCTTGACCTTGTAGGCGTAGGGCCCGGTGAGGAACACCCAGGAGATATGGGTCTCGAACAGTTCGACGGCGGCCACCGGATGGTCGTAGGCGGCGGGATCGAGCAACGCCCGCACCAGATCGTCCATCGCCGGCGCGGTCCGTGGCGACCCCATTCAAGCCGGAAACCGCGGCGGGGGGTCAGGGCCCGGACGAGGTGATCGCGGGAACGGGAGCCTCGGGGGCGATGGGGAGCTGGCTTCTAGGAGCCTGTCGCGCATAGAAAAACTGCGTCACCAAAGGCGGATGCAAGGGTCACTTCTGCGAGGCCAGGCTGGTGGGGCGCGATTGCCGAGACGTATCTCGCGTGACCAGCTGCCTCGAATCGCTTGCAACATCACAG
>CAIZQU010000040.1 GCA_903935205.1 uncultured cyanobacterium
GACCGGCCAGATGCTGCGCTATCGGGCGGCGTCGTTCTGGGTGCGGGTGTATTGCCCGGAGATGAGCCTGGGCCTCACCACCCAGGAGGAGGCGCTCGATGCCACCTCCCCGGCGGCGGCGGTGCAGACGGTCACGGTGCGGGAGGTGCCGCTCGCCAAGGGCACCGGAACCGGCGGAGCGGTTCCTCAACCGATCCGGCCGATGCCTGCAGCAGACGAGGCTGCGACACCGGAACCCGCCGCCAGCCCCGATGCGATCCCGCAATCGGCGGCCACGATCATCACTCCCGCACAGGCGCCACCAGACAAGACCCCGGCCGCAGAAGAGCAACACCCCAGCACTCCCCCGTCGAGCGAGCCGGAGGTGCAACCCGCCACACGAGCTCGTCGCGGCACCGCCCGAGGGCGTCGCAGCGGCACCGCGACGGATGAACTCGCGGCATCAGCACTGGATTCTGCTCCGCAGCCATCGCAGCCAGTGACGGCAGGGGCCGACGGATCAGATCCAGTCACGGAGGGGACTCCAGAACTGGGAGCCACGCAGGAGCTGTTCTCCACCGCCATCCCTCCAGCCGCAACCCTGACCCATGAAGCGGCTCAGATGGCGACGCCTGTTGCGGAAGCCGTCGCCGTCACGGCGGAGCCCGAACCGCCGGAGCCAACGGATCACGGCGACAGACAACCCAGCGCCGCGGAGGTCGTGCAATCCGGTCTGCAGGAGATCCCGAGGATTGCCTCGCTCCAGGCCCTCGATGGCGCCAAGGCCCGCGTCAACGCCCTGCTGGCCAGTGGCCGCATCAACGAAGACGGTGCCGAGCGGCTGTGGGCGGTGATCGATCGCCGCCGTCAGGAGCTGCAGGCCGTCAGTGAGGCAGAAGCGGAGGCAGCGCCATGAGCTTTCGCGGCCACATGCTCAGCGCCATCGGCTCCCTTGAGGCGGCGCTGCAGACGGCGGAGGAGGAGCGGGATCGGGGTGTGTTCGAGCTAGCCCGCGGCGTGCGCTCCCAGCTGCAGCTGATCCGCCTGGCGGAAAGGGTGGTGCTGGTGCGAGGCCTCTGGCGCCATGCCCAGGAACTGCTGCCGCCTGGCCTGCCGCCCCAGGACGACACCAGCCAGAGGGCGAGCTGATGGACACCTCTGTTCACCGGCCCCGCGCGCTGCGGCAGCCGCTGGGTCGTCACAAGAAGGCGGTGGCCCTGCACACCGACACCTATCTGCGGCTGCGGGCCTACGCCCAGCAGCACAACCTCACCTGGAGCGGCGCGATCCATGAGCTGCTGCGCACCCATCCCCTGATCGATCTCCCCTCCCTGCTGGCGGCTCAGCGGGAAGGCCACCCCTCTGCGGAGTCCCAGCCATGAACCTGAATTCGATCACCCTGGTCGGCCATGCCGGCCGGGATCCGGAGATCCGCTTCTTTGAGAGCGGCACCGTCGTGGCCCACTTCACCGTGGCGGTGAACAAGCCGGGGCGGGATGAACCGCCCGACTGGTTCAACATCGAGATCTGGGGCAAGCAGGCCCAGGTGGCCGCCGATTACGTCCGCAAGGGCTCGCTGGTCGGGATCGTCGGCCGAATGACCAGCGAGCAGTGGACCGACCGCAACACCGGCGAGGTGCGCAGCAAGCCGCTGGTGAAGGCCGAACGGCTGGCCCTGCTGGGCAGCAAGAACGCCACGGCGCAGGCCGATGGAGCCACCTCCGGCGGTTCCCCAACAGGTGGCCAAGGCGCCAGCAGCACTGCGGCCCAGCCAGGAGCTCCTGCCCACGGGGCCGGACGCCCACCGAGTGCGACCGCATGGGGCGCCCCCGCCGGCGCCAGCACAACGGGAGCAGCGTCGGCACCGACCTGGACGAGCAGCGGCCCGATCAGCGACGAGGAGGTTCCCTTCTGATGACCCGCCATCAGCATTCGCTCCAATTACCCACGTTCCCGCGCTGCAGCCAACGGATGCGTCAGGGGTCTCAGTCCCAGGCGATCAGGCAGCTGAACCGTATCCAGGCGTGGATGATCGCTCTCACGCTGTTGCAGGGGATGGCCCTGCTGGCTCTGATCCGCCTGGGGCATGTGCCCATGCGTTGGTCGGCACCGTCGCCGCGGCCCGAGACAGCCCGCAGCAGCCATGCAGAGGTTCCGAAGCCGAGGAGTACCTGAGATGGTTTACCCACGTCCGCGGCATCCTGCCGTCCAACCGCAGGCGGCAACAGCTGAGCACCCTGGAGAGCAGCTCCAGGAATGGCTCGATGCCCGATCAGCGGCGCGAGCCCTCGGGGTGAGTGAGAAAACTCTGTGCCGCTGGCGAAAGGCCGAACTGTTCAAGGCAGGGGTTCACTGGCGCCGAAAGTTTCCCAGCACAAACTCCCCCGTGCTGTACCACCTGGAAAGCTGCAACGAGGCGATGAATGAAGCGACTGCGCGCACTCCACATCTCCTTGAGAGAAATTGAGCCTTGTGGACTCAACAATCAAAGCCCCTGGTTCAGAGTGCTGCTGGACCAGGGGCTTTTTGGCAGCCCGGCTTGCAACGCCTTGGATGGTCTGGATTCGACCAAGCACACCAGGGGGGTGGGAGCGGCAAGGGGTGCAGGGGCAACGAGCCATACAGCAGGACTGCTGGTCTTGGCTTGTCCCACTGCAGGGGGGCGGCTCATGGAGCTGCCGGTGCCTCGCGGTTTTGCCCACATCTTGCCCACAAGGGGGAGAGGCGATCCTCGGAAAGTAAGTCGGGGCGACAGGATTCGAACCTGCGACCTAGTGCTCCCAAAGCACCCGCGCTACCAAGCTGCGCCACGCCCCGCCGGTGGGAACTCTAGCCGTGAGGGGGGCTACTCCCGGAAGACGGCCAGAGCGGCGAGGAGGCCGGCGAGGAAGCCGCCGAAGTGGCCGATCCAGCTGACGCCTGGGGGGCTGAGGAAGGGCAGCAGGGTGGGGAGCAGACCGCCATAGGTGAAGAGGGAGCCGATCGAGAGCAGCAGAGAGAGGGGCCGCTTCTCGAGCCAGCCGATCAGGAGCAGATAGCCGAGCAGGCCGTAGTTGACGCCGGAGAGGCCATGGCTGGCGGCGGGCCAGAACAACCAGACGGGGATCTCCAGGGCCAGCACGGCCAGCCAGACCGCCAGGTAGTCGCGGCGACCGCGGAGCAGCACCAGCCAGGAGAGGGGCAGGAACCAGAGGGTATTGCTGATCAGATGACCGAAACCGGCGTGGCTGAACGGTGCGGTGAGCAGGCCCCAGAACGGGCCTCCGTGGACCATCGGCAGATTCCAGCGTCCGGCGAAGAGCAGCTGGTCGATGCCTTCCTGAACCCAGGCCAGGCCGAGGGGGATCAGGGGCAGCAGGGCCGTGTTGCCAAGGGTGGCGAGACCGGAACGGGAGCGACGAGGGCGCACCACGGCCATGGGATGGGGACGGAGGTGGCTGGATTGTGGCGGCGGCGATCAGGCGACGTCGGCAGCGGTTTCCCGATCGCGCTGGATCGAGACCAGGGCGGGAGCGAACAGGAACACCGCCTCCCCGAGACGCTCCGACTGGCCATCCATGGCGTAGACGCCACCGGAGACGAAATCGATGGTGCGCTGGGCCTCCTGGGGATCCATGGCACCGAGATGGAGCACCACCATCCGCTGCTGCTGCACCGCCAGGACGGCATCGGTGCCCTGATCGAAGCGGGAGGGGGACAGCACCACCACCTCATTGAAGCGGCTGCCGTTTGGGGATTGCATGGCACCGTGGGAGTGGGGAGCGTGGCGGCCCTGGAGCCCAGGTTGGCGCAGCTGGAGCCGCTAGCCAAGTCCAGCGAGCCGGGGCCGGAAGAGCGACGCCAGGACCTAGCTGGGGTTAGTGTTGAAATCAACACAGGATGTCCCCTTGGAAGGCTTCAGCGCTGTGCCCCAGCCGGACGATGCCGGCCCCGATCTCAACAGGACCTGGGTCCAGCTCGAGAGGCAGGGGCTGGCAATGGACCAGGCTGACCATCAGGCCTGGAGCCTCTCCGGTCACAGCCCCAGTGCGGCAGGGGTGTTCCGGCCCCTTTGCCAGGCCGGCATCGATTCGCCGGAAAGCACCAGCCTGAAGTGGGGCGCCAACGGCGAGCTCACCGACCAGGACCTGCACCATGTGTTGGCCCGACTGCTCGCCTGCGATCAGGCGGCCTTGGGGATGATCGAAGCGGAGTGGAGCGACTGAGGGATCACCGCGGCATCAGTCTTGCGGTGATGGCTGAAGGATGGTGTTCGGCGGGTGCCGCTGGCCATGGCGCACCGAGGGATGCCGCAGCCGGGACCTGGTGAGGGGAGGCATGCCCGGGGCGGCCCGTCTTCAACCTTGCGGCCCGCTCCAGGGCGATGGTCAACAGCCGCTGACCGGATGCATCCCCGCCGCCGAGGGAATGTTGCGCTGGACCCGATAGCCCAGGCCCCAAGCTCCAGGCCTCAAGCTCCAAGCCCCAAGCTCCAGGCCTCCAGCTCCAAGCCCCAGGCCCCAGGCCCCAAGCCCCAGGCCCCAGGCCCCAGGCCTCAAGCTCCAAGCCCCAAGCTCCAGGACCCACGCCCCAGGCCTCCAGCTCCAAGCTCCAGGACCCACGGCAGAGCCCAGGCGGCGGGATCGACGACGCCAGCCAGGCGGGAACAACCCCGAAGCCTGGCCCCAGGACCAAGGCCAGGTTCCCTGGAAGCAAGCAGCAACTCTGACATCCGGGTTGCAGCCTGAGAACTGCAGGAAGAGCCAACGCCATGGCGCCGGGGGAACAGCCGCCCTGGCGCGCCCCGGCTGGTTGTTGCGCGATCGTGGCGGGACTCTGCGGCTCCATGCGGTGGTTCAACCGGCATCCAGGAACGCGGCCGGCAACGAAGCCAGCGCTGGATCGCTCGCTGGCGCTGCCGCCACGGCGACCGCCCTCCCTGACGAAGGATCGGCCCGGTCCTCCACCACCGCCGCGGCCAGAACGATCCCGCTTGCAGGTGGCGGCATTGCCGCCCTCGCCAATCCCGCTGGCGCTGGCGAGGGCGGGATGGGCCCTGATGACTGCGCTGGTGATGGCGCTGGCCCGGGCGGTCCTGCAGCTGCCGCCAGGCCTGGCGGAGCAGCCAGGAGTTCGCTGCATCCCGATCCCGACGAAACGATCGAGGCCAGCCAGCTCAACTTGAGACTCTGGCGCGGTTGGCTCGGGCCCGCGGCCTGCCGGGAGCTGCAGGCCCGGCTGCTGGAGTCGATCGCCTGGGAGCAACCGCAGGTGATGGTCTACGGCCGCCTCCATGCCGTGCCGCGACTCGTCGCCTGGTACGGCGATCCCGGCTGCTGCTATCGGTACAGCGGTCTGCTGCACCAGCCCCAGCCCTGGACGGCGCCGCTGGCGGAGCTGCGCCACCTGCTGGCCGATCGGCTTGGCCTCGACTTCAACAGCCTGCTGCTCAACCGCTACCGCGATGGTTCCGACCGCATGGGCTGGCATGCCGATGACGAACCGGAACTGGAGCCGAACCACCCGATCGCCTCCCTCAGCCTCGGGGCCAGCCGCACCCTGCGGTTCCGGCCCCGCCCCAGGCGCCGATCCCAGGAGATTGCATCACCGCCAGCGGGCGGCTTCGACCTGGAGCTGGCCGATGGTGATCTGCTGCTGATGGATCCACCAACCCAGGAGCATTGGCAGCACGGCCTTCCGGCCCGGTTGAGGCTGCGACGGGAACGCCTCAACCTCACCTTCCGCCGGATCCGCCAGCCCTGATCGACGCCACCACCAGGGCGGCTTCAAGACAGCAAAGCCACGGCGTCGATCTCCACCCGGGCACCCTTGGGCAGGGCTGCCACCTGCACGCAGGCCCGGGCTGGCGCCACGGCGCCGGAGAACACCTCCGCATAGAGGGCATTGACCCGGGCGAAATCGGCCAGATCGGTCAGATAAACCGTGGTGCGCAACACCTGCGCCGGCCCGATGCCAGCGGCCGCCAACACCGCTTGCAGATTGCGCAGCACCTGGCGGGTCTCCGCCTCCACATCCCCATCGCCCACCAGCACGCCACTCTGAGGATCGAGGGCGATCTGGCCGGAACACCAGAGCAGGCCGGCGGCGGCGACCGCCTGGTTGTAAGGGCCGACCGGTGCGGGGGCGGCCTCGGTCTGGATCGCCTGCTGCATGGTCTGCATTCGGTCGCGAGAATGAAGGGCAGCGTATGGCGCCATCCGATCACCTTCGCCGCCTCCCCCGATCACAACCTCGATCCCAGCCCGGTGGGTCCCGACCGTTCCCAGCCGCCCTCCCTGGCCACTCCGAGCGCCAGGGTGGCGTTGCGCCGGATCTGGCACCGATTCGCCGGTGCCGCCACCTGGACCTTGCAGGGGCTGGATCTGGAGCTGGGACCCGGCGAACTGGTGGGGCTGCTGGGGCCTTCGGGCTGCGGCAAGACCACCCTGCTGCGCCTGATCGCCGGCTTCGAAAGTCCCGACCACGGCGAGATCGAACTCGATGGCCGGACCGTGGCCCGCCCCGGTCGCGTCCTGCCGCCGGAGCGCCGCGGGGTGGGAATGGTGTTCCAGGACTACGCCCTGTTCCCCCACCTCGACGCCTGGGCCAACACCTGTTTTGGCCTTCGCGGTGAAGGCCACCACCCCGGCGGCCCCCGGGGGACGAGCCGCCGAGGGGCAAACCCGCGGAGGGAAGAGGGGCGGGCCAGGGCAGCCTGGCTCCTGGAGCTGCTCGGCCTCGGCGGCCTCGAACACCGCTTCCCCCATGAACTCTCCGGCGGCCAGCGACAGCGGCTCGCCCTGGCCCGAGCCCTGGCGCCTGGGCCCGCGGTGGTTCTCCTCGATGAACCCTTCTCCAATCTCGATGTGGAGGTGCGCCTGCGGCTGCGCAGTGAGCTGCCCGAAGTGCTCGCCCGCTGCGGGACCAGCGCCCTGCTCGTGACCCATGACCCGGAGGAGGCGCTGGCAATCTGCGATCGCGTCGCCGTGCTCCACCAGGGGGTGTTGCAGCAATGCGCCACCCCCCTGGAGCTCGTGCAACGTCCCGCCACCGCCTTTGTGGCGCGATTTGTGCTGGGGGCCCTGCCCCTGCCGGCCCTCTGGCGGGGAGACAGACTCGAAACCGCCCTGGGCTGGCTCGAACCGGCCCCCAGCCGATCGGTCGACACCGAATCGGCACCGTCTGCGCCATCGCCTGCGGCGACTCCGGTCGCACCGCAGGTGCCGGCCGCACTGCAGGTGCCGCCCCCACCAGCGCAACGCCGCAGCGAGGGCTCCGGAGTGGGGGAGCCTGCGGCTTCGGCCGCTGCGGGGGAGCGCCTGCAGCGATCCGGCCCGGCGCAACCCGCGGAAGCGGACCGCCAGCGGAGCGACCACGAGCTGCAGGTTCTGCTTCGGCCCACCGACCTCAGTTTCGCGCCGAAGGATGAAACCCGGAACCCGCAGGCCGGTCAGGAGGATGAGGTCGAGGTGCTGGGCCGGGAATTTCTGGGCCGCGACTGGCTTTATCTGGTCCAGCATCGACTCGGCCGGCTGCGGGTGCGCCAGCCGCTCAGCGTTCAACTGTCCCGGGGGGAGCGGCGGCGACTGCAGCTGGCCAGCGATGGCGAACCCCTCCTTTACCCGGCCGCCCTTCCCCTGCGGCCGTGCGACCCAGCCATCGGCGTGCCGGTCCGGGGATGAGGCCCACCGCCCCGGACCTGGGCGGGAGCGGACCCGGCTCAGCCCAATCCCTCGCGGATCGGGTCCTGGCGATCAGCGGCTTCCCCCTGGCCCTGGTCGCCCTGACCGATGAACGCGGCGACTGGAGCTGGAGCCTCCGGGGCGCCGATCCGGCCGCAGGCGCAACGGCCCCGAACCCGGCAGCCATCAACCCGGGTGCCCATGGCGCGGCAACCCCAGGCTCAGGAGCCCCGAGCCTGGAGACCCCAACCCCTCAGACCGCCTCCCTGGCCCTGCAGACCCTGCTCCATCGCCGTCCCTGGCTCGTTGACGACACCCTGCAGGACCCCCTGATCGGACTCCATCCCGCCGTCGTCGGCAGCCCGTGGGTGCGGAGGCTGGCGGGATTTCCGGTTCAGGCCCGCGATGGACGGGTGCTGGGCTGCCTCTGCGCCATCGGCTTCGAACCGCAGCCCTTCAGCCCCGAGCTGATCGAGACCCTGGAGGCCATGGCCATCGACCTGGCCCGCAGCCTGGAAATCCAGGAGCTCAGCCTGCGGCTGCGCCAGTTGCGCCGCCCCCAACCGTCCCCCTCCAGCGAGGGGATGGCCCAGCCAGCGCCCCCCGACGCCGGCGGACCCTGGCTGCTCCGCCGCCAGGTCTGCCTGCAGGGTCTGGAGGCCCTGTTCCAGGTGCGGGCCGCGGAAGGGATCGCCCTGCTGCGGCTCGAGTGCCTCGCGGTGGAGGGCTACGTCACCGCCATGGGCGTGGAGGGTCTGGCGGTGCTGATGGATGCGGTGGCGGAGGGGATCGGCACACTGCTGCCGCCCCAGGCCAGCTTCTGCCGCTTCGCCGAGGAGGAATTCCTGCTGCTGGTGCCCCAGGTGCCCGATCTGGCCAGCCTCAGCGCTCTGGCGGCACGGTTGGTCGCCCAGGTATCGGCAACCCCTTACCGCATCGGCAACGACACCCTCGCCGTAGCCCTGGCGGTGGGGGCCACCCTGCTGGATGGCAGCCAACCCGACCTCGGATCAGCCCTCTCGGAGGTGGGGGTGGCACGGAGATTGGCCGCCGCCGAGCCCGGCGGTGGCTTTCGATTGGTCGATGCTGTACTGCGGCGCAAGGTGCGGGACGACTTCAGCCGCCAGAGCCGCTTCCGCGAGGGGCTCAACCGCGGAGCCCTCCTGCCCCACTTCCAGCCGATCGTCGATCTGATCAACGGCCGCACCCGGGGCTTTGAGGCCCTGGCTCGCTGGCGCACGCTCGATGGGGATGTGCAGAGTCCGAGCGAATACCTGGCGGTGGCCCAGCAGCTCGGCCTCACCGGCGAACTCGATCTGGCGGTGATCCGTCAGGCGCTCGACAGCCTGCCGGCCCTGGCCGCCGCCACGGCCGGCGCATGCCCCGCGGCGGCAGGCGAGGAGGGGTTCGTGATGAGCATGAACATCTCGGCCCAGCTGCTGGAGAGGCAGGAGCTCTGCGAGCAGTTGCTGGCCATGCTCGCCGCCACTCCGGCACCGCCGGGCTGGCGCCTGCAGGTGGAGATCCTGGAGGAATCGATGCAGCTCAGCGAGCACCGCCTCGACGCCATCCTCAGCCGGTTGGCCGCGATGCGGGTGGGTGTGGCGATCGATGATTTCGGCACCGGCTATTCCTCCCTGGCCCGGCTCCATACCCTGCCGATCCAGGCGTTCAAGATCGACCGCAGCTTCGTCGAACGCATCAACGACCCCATCGCGCCCAGCAACCAGCTGCTGCGCACGATGAACACCCTGGCCATCGATCTCGGCCTGGCCGCCACCGCCGAGGGGGTGGGCAGTGCGCAACAGTGCGATTGGTTGCGCCGCAACGGCTTCCTCAGTGGCCAGGGCTTCCACTTCTCCCAGCCCCTCAGCCTCGATCAGGCCCTCGACCATCTACGCCAGCAGGCCAGCCCAGCGTCGGTGGATGCCGCACTGGAGCCTGGTCCCCAGACGCCGCCCCAGGCCCGCAGCTGGTGGCGGCGTCTGGGGCTGCCCCTTCCCTGAGGGCAGCACGGCACAGCCGCACCGCAGCCGCAACCCCTCCTCACTTGCTGCGGCCTGGCCTGCCAGGCCTGAGGCAACTCCTACCAAGCATTGCGGCTCTGCCTGAGGCGGCCGAGCTCCTCGGCATCATCCGCCCGCAGGAACAGGTTGGTGGCCCGCTCCAGGGCAATGCTGCTGGGGATGGTGGGCAGATCATCCGCCCGCAGTCGCCGCACGGCTGCCAGGCGGGCGGCGATGGGCCCATCCTCCGGGCACTCAGCGATCGCCCAGGTGAGATTGGTGAGGGTGTATTCATGGGCGCACCAGACCCGCGTGGCCTCCGGCAGCGCCGCCAGCCGCTCCAGCGAGGCCTTCATCTGGGCGGGAGTGCCCTCGAACAACCGACCGCAGCCACCGGCGAAGAGGGTGTCGCCGCAGAACAGATCCGGCGCGGGTGGGTTGCTGGCGGGCTCGGGGTAGGGATGCAGAACAAAGGCGATGTGGTGGGCGGTATGGCCGGGCACCGCCAACACCTCCAGGCTGTGGCTGAGCAGGCTGAGGCGATCCCCGTCAGCCACGCCCATGGTCTGGTGGGGGATGCGGGCCCGATCGGCGGCGGCGGCGATCACCGCGGCAGAGGGCCAGCGATGCAGCAGGTCCGGGGCGCCACCGATGTGGTCGCTGTGGTGGTGGGTGTGAAGGATCGCCACAAGCTCCAGATCGCGGGACTCCAGCCAGGCGATCACCGGCCCGGCCACCGCCGGATCCACCACCGCAGCCGGACCGGGGCCGGCGCCGTGGATGACGAACACATAGTTGTCGCGCAGCACCGGGATCAGGCTGACCGTGAGCGGCGGCGGCTCGATGGCAGGGGTTGGCTTCATCGGGTGATTCTGCCGGGAGCAGCCGCAGGCCGAAGACACGAATCGGGACGCGGCCTCAGGAGCGGTGGCAGGGCATGGCAAGGGGGTGGGGGGTTCAGGCCGGATGGGCAGGTCGCAGGGCGCGTCGGGCGGCCGCGGCGCACTGGTGACCCTCGGGGCCCGGGGGCAAGGCAACCCGGAAACGGTGACGGGGCATTGCAGATGCAGCGGCTGAACGCCGAGATTCCCGGCGGTGTAGGTGCCGAAGAGGCCGCGGATCCTGCCGTTGAAGATGGCCGAGCCGGCGTTGGTCCAGGTGCCATCAGCGACGCTGAGGCTGTCGCCGCGATTGCCGCTGATCACCAGCTGATGGCGCTGCTCCGTGGCGGGAAAGGCCTAGGAGTTCGCTGAAAAACCCGGTCACCTCTGCGAGAATGGGTCAGCTGCCCAATCGTTGACTTGATTAGGTAGCAAGCTCCGCACTCCTCAAGGTCCGCTCCGGCCTAGCGGTGCACCTGCAGGTGGCATGGAGGATTCTCGCGGTCATCTGCTCTAGGTGAAAGCGCCGATTAAAA
>CAIZQU010000041.1 GCA_903935205.1 uncultured cyanobacterium
CATGTGTTCCCAGCCGCGCTGTCAGGAGGCGGCAGAAGCGGCCATGGTTCTCAAGGATTGAACTGCCACGGCTACCCCACCCCACGGGGCCATTGGTCGTCGCATGACGATCTCGCCTGAGATGTGTCCGTCAGTCAGCGCTGGGGGAGGGCATGGGGGCGCCAGGGAATGGGAAGACGAGATGGGGAGGTGAACGGTGGCGAAGCGGCGCGGGGCTGGCTGCGTGGGGGCCGAGCCGGTGGGGCGGGCAGGGAGGGCGATGGGGCTGGTTCGATCGGGTGCTGGCGCTGTCCTGTCTGGGCCGCGGCGGGCGGGATGGTGGTGGTGCGGGTGGCTGGAAAGTGCAGGGTTGTGATCCAGTCATTCCCGGTGCATCGATGTGATTCTGCGGCCAATAGCTGTTCCGCGGTGGCGCCGCAGGCGCCTCGCCGCGATCGCCCAGATCCGCCGGCTGGATCCAGCAGGGTTGGTCGCCACGGTGGCGGCGGCTGTCGTTGGCCTCCAGCAGCGCCGGCCCATCGTTCGCCGCCGCACCCTCCGGCCCATGGGCATCCTCCCGGCGATCTGAGATCGGCTCCGGCATGCGTGCAGGCCTGCTGGCGGCGGCGCCCCGCCCTCCATACCCTGCCGGCAATACCTCGTCGGCCGTCGCCATGCCCAGGTTGTCGTCCCTGCAGGCCCTGGAGGCCTACGACCTGATCGTGGTGGGCTCCGGCAATGGTGCCTGCGGCTACCTCCATCACGCCCTCAGGGCTGATCCGGCCGCACGGGTGCTGGTGCTGGAGGAGGGCAGCAATTTCTTTGAAACCAGCGACATCACCCATCAGCGCAATTGGACCCAGTCCTATGCGGAGGCAGAGATCTTTCAGCTGCATTGCGCCCAGACCGCCGCTGGCCTGCCGATCCTCTCCGGTCGGGCCTGCACGATGGGCGGTGGCGGCTCGATCAACTACACGATGATCTTCGAGTCGCCGGCATGGCTGGATCAGCATTTCGGCCATGGCTGCGACTACTGGCAGGCCCGCCAACAGGAGCTGGCTGAAGCCCTGGCCGTTCTTGATCCCCTGGTCCGGCGCACGCCCGTGGCCTGCCATGTGCAGGATCATCTGCGCCGCCATGGCTTCCACGCCAACCGCCACCAGGCCGGTCGGATTCCGGTGTTTCAGGCCGATGGCGACGATCGCTTCCACTGCTTTCCCACCCAGTTCGATGCCTTCGGCCAGCGGGTGCACAGCGGTGTGTCATTGCTCTCCTGGTACGACAACCCCCAGCTCGATCTGCTCACCGACCACCGGGTGACCCGCCTGCTGCTCGAGCCCGATGCCGCTGGCCAGCAGCGCTGCGTGGCCCTCGCCGTGCTCGATCGCCGCAGCGGTGCCCTGCAGATCCTGCCGCTCGGACCCCGCTGCCGCCTGCTGCTCTGCGCTGGTGCCGTCACCCCCCAGCTGCTGCTGGAGCACCGCGAAAGGCTCGCCAATCCGGCGATCGGCCGCGATCTGAACGATCACATCCTGCTTCCCTTCGGGATCTATCTGCTGCCGCCCGATCTCGAACCGACCGGCCGTGATCAGTACGTCGATCTGTTCGCCACCACCGAACTGGAACTCAGCTCCGCCGAGGCGGGTGGCGAGCCCTACCGCAGCGTCGGCAACCTCGATGTCTTCTCCGGTTCGCTGCCGGTATTGCTCTATCTGGTCTCCCATCTGTTTCTGGCCTTCTGGTTGCCCAATCCCGTCAAGACCCAGATGATTCGCCACCGCTGGCTCTTTCAGGCGCTCAAGCGGCTGACGCGGCTGCTGGTGATGGTGATCAACCGCCTGCTCGATCTGCTCTGGTGCCTGCGCCATCCCCGCCGCCTCGGCCGCCACCGCTGGCCCCTGATCGCGGCGATCGTCAAATTCTCGATCCATCGGCCGGGTCGCTATGAACCCGGCCCAGCCCCCGGCCGCGACACCGTGCTGCTGCGGTGCTTTGAGGCCGATCGCGAGGGCGTCAGACCCGATGCCCTGCTCGCCGAGCGCTTCATGGCCCGGCTGCTGCCCCTGGTCGCCAGCCTCGGCCGCCGCCCCCATCCCTGGATCGAGGCGCTGATCCGCCTGTTCACCCGCATGCCCTACACCCCCGAGCAGATTCCAGGTTTCGTGGCCCACTACAGCCGCCACGACCTGCTCACCGAACAGCACCTGGCCGGCGGCTGCCTGCTCGGTCAGGCCCTTGATCCCGGCCATGGCGATCCGGCCGACTGCGGTCGGCTGCAGGGCAGCAGCAACATCTATGTGGCCGATCTCTCGGCCGCGCCGCTGCCGCGGGTCAGCCCGCAGATGACCGCCTACCTGATCGGCTACCACCTGGCCTATCAACACGGATTGGCTGGGCAGCGATCAGCTCGGCCGCCATTGGCGCGGCTCTGATCACCCGCCGCTCAATCGGCCGGTTTTGATGCCCCACCGGCGTCATCGAAGCGGCGGTTGACCGTGTCCCAGTTGATCAGGGACCACCAGGCCTTGATGTAATCGGGCCGCCGATTCTGGTAGCTCAGGTAATAGGCGTGCTCCCACACATCCAGCCCCAGCAGTGGTGTGCCCCGTTCGATTCCTGGCAGGTCCATCAGCGGGTTGTCCTGATTGGCGGTGCTGCTGATCGCCAGGCTGCCATCGGCCCGCCGGATCAGCCAGGCCCAGCCCGAGCCGAACCTGGCCGCGGCCGTCTGGTTGAAGCGCTCCTGCATCGCCTCCAGCGACCCGAAGCTCGCCTCGATCGCCGTCAGCAGGGCCGGCGACGCTGCACCCCCCTGGCCCGCGGGCGCCATCATCGCCCAGAACTGGCTGTGGTTCCAATGGCCGCCGCCGTTGTTGCGCACCGCATCCGGGAAGCGGCTGATCTGGCCCTGGAGGGCATCGAGGCTGAGCCTGGCCAGCTCGGGGTTGGCGGCGAACTGGGCGTTGAGGTTTGCCACGTAGGCGCCGTGGTGGCGGTCGTGGTGGAGGGTCATGGTGGTGGCATCGATCGCTGGCTCCAGGGCCTCCACCGGATAGGGCAACGGCGGCAGGGTGAAGGCCGCCAGGGCGCTGGCCGGGGCGCCCAGCAGCAGCAGGGCGATCAGGCCGGCCAGGAGCGGTCGCCAGGGGAAGCGCGGGGCCATGGGGGCGAGGGGGCGGGGGCGAGGTCCAGCCTGGCGGATCGCTGCCTGGCTCTCACGCCGGCGCCGAGGACCGGGCCGCCAGCCGGTCGCGACCGCTGCTGCTGAAGCCTGGATCGACGCGGAGGGGATCGAACAGGACGGGTACGGCCGTGAGATAGCCCTGGACGATGCTGACACCGAACTGGTGAAGCCGTTCGAGCAGGGCCGCATCCTCGACCCCTTCGGCGATCACCTCGAACCCCAGTTCGCGGCCCTGCCTTACCACGAATTCCACCGTGATCCGGCTGGCGGCATCGCTGCTGATCCGTCCGATGAAAGCCTTGTCGATCTTCACGAAGTCGAGGGGCAGTTCGTGCAGATGGCTCAGGGAGGTCATGCCCGCGCCGAAATCATCGAGCGAGAAGCGGATGCCGAGCTGGCGCAGGCGTCGCATCGCCTGGGTCACCACCTGCAGATGACGCACCACTGCCTGCTCGGTGATTTCAAAACAGAGCTGTGTCGGCTCCAGTCTCTCCCGCTGCAGCAGCGTCTGTACCCGGGGCACGAACTCCTCGTCCAGCAGTGTCTCGGCGCTGAGATTGATGGCAAACACCATGGCCGCGAACGTCTCACTTCGGGGGTGTTGCCTCAGCAGCTGGTGCAGGTGGCGACAGCTCAGGGTCAGCACATGGTCATCCAGCAGGGGCATGGTGCCGCAGTGGGTGGCCGCCTCCACCAGCGCTTCGCTCCAGCCATAGCGCTGCCCCTCCTCGGCGCTGGGATCGTGGACCCGCGCCAGCAGCTCCACATAGACGACCGGCAGTTCGGCATCGCTGAGCCTCCAGGCCGGCTGGGCGAACAGGACGATGCGGTCGTGCCTGAGGGACGTGATCAGGTTCTGGTTCAGCCGTTGCACCGCCACCAGACCCTCCAGGGTCGTGGCCTGTTCGTCGTAGAAACGGCAGCCCGGCTGGCCCGTGCGCTTGGCCAGATCACGGGCCAGGGCGGCCTCCTGCAGGGCCGTCTCGGCGCTGCTGTCGCTGAGCAGGCGGACCCCGGCGCTGACCGTCAAGCGCAGCGGTCGCCCGTCCACCTCCAGATCAAACCGCTGCAGGCCGAGGCTGAGCGCCTCGATGCGGCGGCGCAGCTCGCCGCTGGAGCTGGCCAGCAGGCAACAGCTGAATTCATCGCCGGCGCTGCGGGCGATCAGGCTGGAGGGTCCCAGCGACTGCTTCAGCCAGTGGGCGACGGCGATCAGAACCCTGTCGCCGAAGGCCCGGCCGAAGCTGTTGTTGATCAGGGCGAAATGGCGGATGTCGAGCTGCAGCAAGGCCCTCACCCCGCCGGCTCCCTGCCGCTCCAGGGCCGCCAGCAGGCCATGGCCATTGAGCAATCCGGTCAGCGGATCGATGCTGGCGCGCTGCTCCAGGGTCCGCCGCAACCGTCGACCTTCCCGATGCTGCACCACGCTCTGAAGCCGGCTGCGCCGCCGCCGCAGGGTCAGCAACAGCACCAGGGCCAGCCCTGCCCCATCCAACGCCAGCAGCAGGGCCAGGCCCCGCAGGGCGTTGTGGCGTTCGCGAGCCTCCCGCTGGGCCGTGATCTGCAGCGGCTCCAACCCATCCCAGCGGGGTGTGCGCACGGCGATCGCCAGGGGCCCCAGGGGGGCGCTGGGCATGGGCCGCACCGGTTCCATCCGGTAGTGCTGCAGGGCCAGGGCCTGGCGAGGCAATGCGTTGTCGGGTCCATCGAGGGACCTGGCAAAGAGCAGGCGGCCGGCGGGGGCTGTAGCGCCGCTGCTGCGCTGGATCGGTTGCACCGAGATCAGATGGGGCCGGCCCTGAACCATGGCCACAAAGGTGCGGGCGACCAACCTGCGACGCTCCGGGATCAGCCCGAGCAGTTCGGCGGCCCGGGCGGCGGGCAGGGGCTCGATGCGCTGGTTCACGGCGCTCCAGTGGGCTGATGACACGGGCTCGCCGTGCCGATCGAGCACCATCACGAAGGGGATGCGATGCAGGGTGGTCTGGGTGTAGTTGTCGTTGCCGTAGTAGTTGGGGCTGTTGCCGCTGACGTGGCGGTAGGTCTCGTCCCAGGTGGCCCAGTCCCGGGTTTCCAGTTCGTGGTTGGCGGCGATCTGATCCAGCTGGGCGCTGGCGATGCGCCGGATCAGCTCATTGCGGTCCCGCTCGCTGTGCAGCGCATTCGCCATCAGGATCAGGCCGCCCACCAGGGTGGCGGCGCCGAGGACCGGCCCCCAACGCCGCAGGCTGGTCGCCAGGGTGGGATCGCGCTGGAACCGGGCCCAGCGCCACCGCCAGGCGGGGGATTGGGGCCGCGACTGTCGCGGCTCTGCGTTGTTGCGCTCTGACCGCACCCGCCTGTGCCGTTAGGGCAACGCTATCTGCCCAGGGGGGCCTGCTCCAGGGGGCGTCGGTCCGATTCCGGTTCCAGGGATAGCCGTTGCCGCGCCGGTTGGTTCGGGGTTGCGATCGGGGTTGCGATCGGGAGCGGGGGTGGATGCTCAGGCATTTCTGCATCAATGCAGTCTGGTTGGCCTGCGGGGATATGGCGGTGCATCGCTATGGATGGGTGCAAGAGAATCGGGCCTGACGCTGATGGTCTGCCGGCATCGCTGGCAGGTGTTGAACGCAGCATCGTCTGGGGTGATCGCTGATCCGCCTTGGCCGGGAGCGGCCTGCCCTGAAGCCGGTGTTGTTGGCGCTGATCCCCTTGCCGCTGATGCCCTTGCACTGATGTCCCTGAACTGATGCCCCTGAAGCTGATGCCCTTCAAGCAATGGCCCTTGAAACTGATCCCCTTGCCGCTGATGCCTCTGAAGCTGATGCCCTGCAAACAAGGGCCCTTGAAACGATGGCCCTTGAAAAAAGCGCCGCTTCTGCGGCGCCCGTTTCCCAGGGCCACCCGCCAGGAGCAGCGGGCGACACAGCCATCCTGCAGGGGGTGAGGGGGAGGCGGGGGCGATCATCCGCATCACCACAGCTTTACGTGGATTGTGTTGATATGACCCGCCAGATTGCGTGTTGTCAATGAGGCTTTCAATCTGTGCCGCTCGCCCGCTTCAGTCGCCGATCCATCCGGTCCGGCCCGATGATGGGCACGGAGCAGGAAGCCTGTGAACCGGTGCAGGACTGTTTCCCATCGGTGTTGCTGAGGATCAATTGTTTTGACGACGATTCATGGGCTATTGATGAGCTCGTCCCTGGAGTCCTTGGCCTGCGCCAGTCCCCTCCAGCTGGTGAGCGGGGCCTTGGCCTATTTCGGCCTGCACTTTCGCGATCCGATCCAGCTCGGCGATCTGGCCAAGGCCCTCGACACCAGCCTCGATTGCCTGGATGTCAGCTTCGATCGGATCCGCGGCATGACCACCGCCCAGGCCCTGCAGGACCATCGCCTCAACCAGCTGTTCCTCTCCCTCACCGATCAACCCCGCCAGGGCCTGGGGAGTGCCATCCGCGCCTGTGGCCTGGGGCAGACCGCGGGGGTGCCGACCCTGTTCGAGCAGACCTTCGGCATCCCCATGCCCCTGTTCCTGTTGACCTGCCGCCGTGCCGCCGATGATCGCTTGTTCCGCCGTCAGCATCCGGAAGTCGAAGCGCTGGTGATCCAGCCCTGAGCCGGAACCCGAGCCGCTGCCGCTCCGCACCGCACCGCCAGCCAGCGGCGCCGCGATGCGGCTGCTCAGAACCTCGCCAGGTTGGTCAGGCTGAGGATCCAACCCTGCACCGATGGACCATCGAGGGCTGGCCATCGACACCTCGACCGGAACGCTGGCGATCGCTCCCATCCACTCCCTGGGCTTGCAACCCCCATCGAGATCCTCCACCCACAGCCGCTCAGCGGCAGATCAGTGCTGCTTCCATCTCCGCGGCGAGCCCCCCACGGTCCTGTCCCTGGGGGGAGGTCCGCCGCAAGCGTCCGCCCATCGCCCAGCCAATCCCCTGCGGCGGTACCCGTCGGCTGATCCCATCGTGCCTGGTCAGCAGGACTGAGCCTCCCCGGCGGCTCGGCAAGCGGCTGCTCGGCCAGCTGTCCGAAGCGGGCCTTGCGCCACCAGATCCTCCGCTCCAATCACCGCTATCCGCCGACGATTAGACAGGCGGCTAAACAGGCGGCCGCCCAACTCGTTGACACCGGGCAGACACCGGGCCGATCACGGTCGAGCCCCGTCAGGCCTGCATCCCGTGGCCACAGCAGCTGCAGCCCTAGACGCCTCTGCCGCCAGGGACCTTTGGGCCTGCTCTCCCTCCTTTCCCAGAGCAGCAAGGACGCGATGGAGCGGCTGCAGCAGGGCCATGAGGAGATTTTCTGCTTGCAGATGGAGGGACAGGCCCCCCTTTGTCGGTCCAGATCTGTCAAGCGACTGTGATCTTTCGGGCGGCACGGGCGGCAGGCGCGGTGGTGATGACCAAGGACCGCGACTGCATCCGCCTGCTGGAGGAGCAGGGGCCACCCCCGCAGGTGATCTGGCTGCGCCTGGGCAACGGCAGCAACGCCGCGCTGCAGGAGGGGTGACGCGCCAGTCGATCATCAAGGTCTGGCTGGCTGAAAGGCTTGATCGCCGCAGGGATCCTGCCGATGCCCCTGTGTCCGAGGCGTTGCCGACCTGACCACCTGGCCACTCCGCCACATCCCGGACGAGCGGCTGCCGCAACAGTCATCACTGCGCCTGTGCCCTCGTCAGCCATCAGCCTCGTTGCGGCATCCCCAGCTCCTGCATCCGCTTCCAGAAGCCGCTCTTGCGGGCATGGTTCTGGCGGATTCCAGCCAGGTAGGTGTCGTGGCTGGGGATCTCCCCCCAGTCGGCGATGCGCTGGCAGAGCTGCTTGCAGCTCTGCAGATGGTGGGCGGCATGGCCGTAGCGGCTGGAGCGAGCATTGGTCAGGGTGAAGTCGACCATCGATCGCAGGGCGATGGTCGCTGCGAGTGGATGCCCCTGGCTCAGCTTTTCGGCGGCGGCCCCCAGCAGGGTGTAGTGGTCTCCGTCCAGCTGGCTGCGGCGCTTGAGCACGAGCTCGGAGGCGCGACCGAGGCTGGAGGGCCAATGGATCAGGAAGCTCAGCGCCTGATCCACCGAAGGGTGCGCCAGGGCCTGCTCGATCGCCCGCTGCTCCGCCGGTCCATCTTCAAAGGCCGGCAGGCGATCGAGGTAGTCGCGCAGCACATCCGAGCGCAGGCAGCGCGCAAATAAGTCCCACCGGGCAGCCTGAGCCTCGTCCTGCCGGGCCAGGGCTTCCAGAGTTTCGATGTGGGTGTCCTCCCACTCCATCTCCGGCCAGCGACGGCGATCCGGCGTCGCTCGGGTGAGGAATGCCAGTGCGTCCTCTGGCCGCCCGACAGCCAGCAGTCGCCGGGCGATGCCGGTGGCAATGCGCGGGAAGCGCTGCTGCTCCGGCGTGTACTGGGCGATGTAGGCATCGACATCGCCCATCGCCGTGGCCACGTCCTGAAGGCCCAGCTTCACGGTCCACTGGCGTGAATCAGCTTCGCGCTCATGGGCGTAGGTGGGGCCGCCGGAGCCCCAGCCCACCTGCTGCCACTCCTGCCGCGGCGGCACGGGAACAGGCTGCTCGGCCAGCTGCTCGAACCGCGACTTGAGCAAGGCCAGACCCTCCGGCCCCAGCGCCTGCTTCAACTGCGCGATCACCCCGTCGAAGACGCCATAGCCGTTGTCGCAGAAGGCCTCGAACACCTGCTCCGCCAAGGTGGCAGGGTCAGGCGGTGCCGCCTCGGTGAGCCGGCCCAGCTGGCCCATCGCCTGGCGGAACAGATCACCAAACAGCCCGCTGCTGTCATCGCAGCGGCCCAGCACGTTGTTGCCCAGCTCCAGGAACTGCCACAGCAGCTCCCGGGCAGCAGTGGGCTCGGCCTGGGCGATCGGGCCGGTGATCGCCTCCAGCTGCAGGGTGAGCTCCTTGAGCACCGCCCGGCGCTGCTCCCGCTCCAGAAAGCTCCGCGAGCGGGCGATGGTGGCCAGGCGCTGGCGCACCTGGGCAGCGGCGTCGTAGGGACTGGTGGCGTTGGCCACAGCCAGGCGGATGCGGCGCTTGATCGCTGGGTCACTTCCGGCCAGCTCCAGCAGCAGCTCCGCCAGGCACTCGGGTCCCAGGGCGATCAAGGTCTGGGTATTCAGGGCGGAGGAACGGGGCACCGGCAGGGAGCCACGGAACGACGCCCCAGCCTGGCCGATCGGGCCGCTCTGAACGGTGAGGCCAGGTGCGATCGCCAGCGCTCCCCGGACATGGCCCTGGGCATCAACTGCCGTGGCAGGCTATGGTGCCATCAGGCAACCCATGAGTCTTTTAAGCTGTCATCACTCATCCTTGCCTGTCGTTTGCCTGCTTGGCCCAGCTCAGTCCCATCGTTCAGCACCCCCCGGCGGCCCTGGAGCAGGCCCTGCAGCGGCTGGGCCGCAACATCCGCACCGCCCGGCTGCGGCGTCGCTGGCGGCTGGAGGACGTGGCCGAACGGATGGGCGTGAGTCGCTTCACCGTGGCCGATGTGGAGCGCGGCAAGCCCGGCACCTCGATCGCTGCCTATCTCGGCGCGCTCTGGGTGCTGGGGCTGCTCGATCAACTGGCGACGGTGGCCGATCCCGATCGGGATGGGGAGGGCAAGGCCCTGGAGGCGGCCCGTCAACCGGGCCAGGCACCCCGCCGCCAGCGTTTCGACGACGACTTCTGATCAGCCTCGCCCATCCCCTTTGCCCAGCACTGGCGCTCGCCTGTCATGCCATCCGATCTCGAGTGCTTCGTCTACGTGGTTCCACCGGGCGGCACGGAGTTCGTCACGGCGGGCCGGTTTTCGCAGAGCCGCGATCGCCAGGGCCAAGCGGTGGGCACCTTCGTCTATGGCCGCCGCTACCGGGAGCGAGCCGACGCGGTGGAGCTCGATCCGGTGCAGCTGAGGCTGCGCCAGGGCCCCTTCGAGACCGCCCGCCTGGGGGGCTTCTTCGGGGCGCTGCGTGATGCCCTGCCGGATCACTGGGGGCGGCGGGTGATCGCTCGCCATGGCGGGATGGGGGAGCCCAGCGATTTCGATCTGCTGCTGCTCGGGCCGGATGACCGCTGCGGTGCGGTGGGCTTCGGCCGCGGCGTGGAACCGCCGGCGCCGCAGCGTCGTTTTCACCGCACTCTCGATCTGGAGCGGATCAGGCAGGCGGCCGATGCGATCCTCCGCGAGGAACCCCACCGAGCAGGCTCGGCTCTGGAGCAGGTGGAGGAGCTGATCGGCCAGGCCGGAACCTCCATGGGCGGCGCCCGTCCCAAGGCCACCGTGGAGGCCGATCAGGCTCTCTGGCTGGCCAAGTTCCCGGCGCCTTCCGACAGCTGGAACCAGCCGCGCGTGGAGCATGGCTTGCTGCTGTTGGCCCGGCGCTGCGGGCTACAGGTGGCGGACAGTCGCCTCACGCGCGTGGGCGATGCCGATGTGCTGTTGGTGAAGCGCTTCGATCGCGACTGGAGCGAGGCCGGATACAGGCGCCATCGGATGGTGAGCGCCCTCACCCTGCTCCAGGCGGAAGACAGCGCCACCGATCGGGGCCGGTGGTCGTATCTGCTGCTGGCCGATGAGCTGCGCCGCGTCAGCGCTCAGCCGGCGGCGGACCTGCGGGAGCTGTTCGGCCGGATCTGCTTCAACGCGGCGGTCTCGAACATCGACGACCATCCCCGCAACCATGCGCTGCTGGCCCGCTCCCGCAGCTGGCAGCTCAGCCCCGCCTACGACCTCACGCCGGCACCCCTGCAAGCCGAGACCCGGCGCGACCTGGCCATGGCCTGCGGCCTGGTGGAGCGCAACCCCAGCCGCTGGGCCAACCGTCGGGCGATCCTGGCCGCGGCGGGCCGGTTTCTGCTGCAGCCGCCGGAAGCCGAAGCGATCGCCACGCAGATCTTCACCACCGTGGCCAGCAGCTGGGAGGCCAGCCTGCGCGAAGCCTCCGTGAGCCCCGGCGACTGCCAGCGCCTCAGCCGCGCCTTCCTCTACCCGGGGTTGGAGTTGGATCCAGAGGTGGCGGAGTGATGGCCGCCCCACTGCTCGCCGCCCAGCACGGGCACAATCCACCCATGCGCAGCAGCTTGAACGCCCCGCCCTCTGTCCATCGCTCACGACCTCGTTCTCTGAAGTCATCCCCCCTGATGCCCCCCACCATCGACTTCAAGCGCCTCTTCAAGCTCCGCCTGGTGGTGGCCCGCCACGGGGAGATGGACGCGGCGCGTTGGTGGAACACCCAAGGGGTGCTGGGTCCTCGCGGCGTCTCGGTGCTGAAGCGTGGCTTCCCGAAGACCCATTCCTTTGCCCAGGCGCGGATTGTGTTCGAGGTGGCCCGCAGCCGCTGCCACGAGCTCTTCGATCCGCCGGGCTGCATGACCCTCTGGAGCCTGCCGGCGGCAGTCGAGGAGCAGTTCCAGGAACAGTGGCAGCGTTGGCTGGATCAGCCCGAAGACTGGATGCCGATGTTCCAGGCCCTCGAAAACCAAAGCGGTGTGGGGTTGCTTGAGGCTCTGGCCGAATTCGATCTGATCACCGCGGAGCAACGGGAGGCCGTTGGCAAGTTGCGGCGTGCCGCTGAGAACAGGGCCGTGCCGATTTCCGGCACCTACTTACCTGAAGACGACATCCTCACGCTTCTGGCTGCGGGGTTCAGCCGTGGGGAACCAGGCAATCCAGCGATCCCCTATGCGAGGCTGGAAACATAGACGATGAGCAGTAGTCGCGCGAATGTCATCTCGTCTTTCACCATCATCAAGGGCTCGCTAATAAACGAGACCTATGCCGTATTCCGCGGCTGGGATTTCAGTCTGTCGAAGATTGAAAACCTCCGTCTTGTTCGCGAGGAGAACAGTATCGGCGGTACAAGCACCCATTGGGCGCGGGATGTGGCCAAAGTGCTCAATCGCCGTTTTGACCCTGCGGATCGCGATCGGCCCTTGGTTGAGTTGGCCAAAGCAGGCTTGGATCAGGAGGCCTGGAAGCCGATTCTTCTGTTCCACATGACGAGAGATGAGTTTCTATTACGCGACTTCCTGGTGAATTGGCTCTATGACCAGTTCGTCCAAGGAGCTTTTCGCCTTCCCACGGCTGACGTTGTGACGTATCTCCAGACCCTGAGCAAGAAGAAGGGTGTCGAGTGGTCAGGCCATTGGTCGGAGAAAACCACAGCACGCGTTGCCTCTGGTCTGTTGAAGATAGCCAGTGATTTCGGCCTGCTGAAGGGCGTAATGCGCAGGGAATTCAATTCGTACCACCTCCCGGAGACAAGCTTCCTGTATCTCCTGCAGGCCATTGCCGAGAGGGAGAGCAATGCAAGACGCATCGTGGATGCCCGGGACTGGCGCCTGTTTCTGCTGGACCCTGCCGATGTGGAGCGGGAGCTGTTGCGACTACACCAGTTCCGCAAGCTGGATTACCAGGCAGCCGGTAGCCTGGCTCAGCTGAAGCTCCCCCACCCCTCCGCCGCCGCTTACACCAGCGAGATCTGCGCATGACCGACTGGAACGAGCGGCTCGTCCAACAGCTGGAACCCGTGCTGAGGCAGCCCGACCCGAGGCCAGGCATCAGCGCCTACCACGACATGCCCTATGCCGTGTTCCAGTACCCGCCGGAGGAGGAGTTCGCCGTCAGGCAGCAGACCGCTCTGCTGCGGACGCGACTGGAGCAGGCGGCAGGCAAGCGGGTGACGGCGATCTCGCTGGCTGCCTGCCAGGCCGCGGCGCTGGAGTCGGAGGGTCTTGGCCCGGAGGCCCTCGCCCAGGCGGAGACAACGGTGGGCCTAGAGGCCACGATCGAGACGATCCATCAGGTTCTCAGCGAATACCAGCCCCTTGATGATCTGGTGGCGGCCCGAATCCCGGAGGACGCTGATCCTCTGCGAGACATTGTGTTCATTGTGCGGGCGGGAGCCCTGTTCCCCGTGTATCGCACCTCCTCGCTGCTGGAGCAGTTGAAGGGCAAGGTGCAGGTGCCCGCTGTGCTGTTCTATCCCGGCGAACTGGATGGTGCAGCCGGTCTGCGCTTCATGGGCGTGCTGGATGCCGAGCACAACTACCGGCCCAAGATCTTCTGAGGAGCCACCCATGAGTACCGACACCATCCAGAAGCTCTTCGCCAACGACATCTCCCGCCGGATCGAGGAGGTGATCAAGGTCGACCAGGCCGATGAGGCGATCATCAAAGATGAACTGACGGAGTACGTCGTCACGGATTCGATTCGTGCTTACTTCAATGAGGTGTTCGAGCTCTATGCCGAAACCCCCCAGAAGCCCCATGAAGGCATCGGCATCTGGGTATCCGGTTTCTTTGGCTCCGGCAAATCCAGCTTTGCCAAGAATCTGGGCCTGGCTCTGCAAAACCGCACCATCTCGGGCGAAGGGGCTGGGATTCGGCTGGCCCAGCGCATCGGCGATCCAAAAGCGCAGGTTCTGCTGACGAGTATCGCCGAGCAGATCCCCACTGAGGCGGTGATCTTTGATGTGTCCACAGATCGAGGGATCCGCAACGGCAATCAGAGCATCACGGAAATCATGTACCGGCTCTTTCTCCAGAGCCTGGGCTATGCAAGAGATCTCGATCTCTCTGAGCTGGAGATCACCCTGGAAGAAACGGGTGAACTGGAGGCCTTCAAGGCCAAGTACCAGGAGATCTTTGGCAAGGATTGGGATGCGGGCAAAGGCCTGATCGCCATTGCGGTGCAACAGGCCAGTCGGGTAATGCACGAGCTGGAGCCGGCCACCTATCCCACGGCCGACAGCTGGCGGGAAGCGGCCATGAAGCGGGCCGACATCACCCCCGGTGATCTGGCCAAGCGCGGCATGGAGCTGATGCTGCGCCGCTGCCCCGGCAAAACGCTTCTGTTTGTGGTGGATGAGGTGGGTCAGTTCGTGGCCCGAGATGTGCAGAAGATGCTCGATCTGCAGGCCGTGGTTCAGAACCTCGGCAGGATCGGCCGCGGCAAGATGTGGCTGGTGGTCACCTCCCAGGAGAAGCTCACGGAGCTGGTGGGGGGCTGGATGACAAGCGGGTGGAGCTGGCCCGGCTGATGGATCGCTTCCCGCTGCAGGTGCATCTGGAGCCTGCCGATATTTCCGAGGTCACCAGCAAGCGGGTGCTCTCCAAGAATGCAGCTGACCCTGCAGATGCGGTTGCCGCCCGCTGATCCGCTGCCACCGCGCCCACCCGTGCTCTGTGAACACTGCGGGGAGCGGATGACAATTTCTCGGCTGGTAGAGCCAAGTGTCCGGCGACAATGAAGTTGGCCGGTCGGCGACAATGAAGTTGGCCGGTGGGGTGAGTGCTGGAGACCCTGGCGCCGATGCGCAAGGACCAGGGGATGCCGGCACCACTGACGAGCCACCAACGCAACCTGTTCATGGCAAAACGACGAGGTGGCAGCAGCCAGGAGGCTGCTGCCGCAGCGGCGGGCATTTCAGTGCGCAGTGCCCGCCGGATTGAGCGGAACCAATTGCAGCCGCAGGCGAACCAGCCCCGCGGGCGGACCCGGCCGGATCCGCTGTCTGGTGTATGGGAGGAGGAGCTGGTGCCGTTGCTGCAGCGGTCGCCGGCGTTGACGCCGATCACGCTGCTGGAGCATCTGCAGCAGCAGAAACCAGATGTGGACTGGCTTCCGCTGCAGCGCACCCTGCAGCGCCGGGTGCGGGAGTGGAAGGCGCTGCACGGCCCGACGCCGGCGGTGATCTTTCCGCTGAGCTACGAGCCCGGCGAGATCGCCTTCTGTGATTTCACCCAGCTCAAGGGGGTGGAAGTGACGATCGCTGGTGAGGCGTTTCCCCATCTGCTGTTCCACTACCGCCTGGCTTGGAGTGGTTGGAGCTATGCCCAGGTGGTGCAGGGCGGCGAGAGTTTCGTGGCTCTCTCCGAGGGATTGCAGAACGCCCTGGCGGCCTGCGGTGGGGTGCCGGCGGAACTGCGTACCGACCGGTTATCGGCGGCATGCCGCAACCGCAACGGCAGTTTTTCAGCCGACATCACCCCCCGCTATCACGCCCTCTGCAGTCACTACGGCCTGGCCTACAGCCGCAACAACCTGGGACTGGCGCATGAGAACGGCCGTGTGGAGAGTCCCCATGGCCATCTCAAACGGCGGATCGAGCAGGCGCTGCTGCTGCGCGGCAGCAGCGATTTCGAGTCGCTGGCGGCGTACCAGGCCTTCCTAGCTGCGGTGCTCGCGCAATACAACCGTCCGAGGCTGATCCGGCTGGAGCAGGAGAAATCGGCGCTGCGGCCGTTGCCGCGCTTTCGCTTTGCCGACTACGACATCGAGCAGCTCACGGTGCGTCGCACCAGCACGATCGAGGTGCGCAAGGTGGTGTATTCGGTGCCGCCGCGGCTGATCGGCCAGCGGCTGACGGTGCGGATCTTCCACGACCGGCTGCAGCTGCTGCTGGGCCGCCAGATCGCCTGCGAGCTGGCGCGCCTCCACGGCGGTGTGGAGCGTCATGGGCGGGCGTGGAACATCGAACTGGAGCATCTGATCGATGCGCTCAGGCGCAAGCCCCGGGCGTTGCTGCACTGCCGTTACCAGCGGGAGCTGTTCCCCGATGAGCGTTGGTGGCAGCTGTGGCAGCAGCTGCGCTCAGGCGGTGACCGTGACGCCGCCGCCCGCTTGATGGTCGAGGCGCTGTATGTCGGCTGCCGAGTGGCCGGCTACGAGGCGGTGCTGGCCTGGCTCGAGAAGGCCCATCAACGGCAGGGGCTGTCGCTGGCGGCGCTGCAGCAACGCTTCCGGCTGCCGCCCCATTGCCCCCACCCGCTGCAACACATTCCCCAACACAGCCTGCAGAGCTATGACGACCTCCTTGTCCTCCATCCCACGGCCGCAGGCGGTGGAAGCCGCCCTGCCGATCCTGCTGCGGCAGCTGCGGTTGGCATGGATCCGCTGCCACTGGCAGAGCATCGCCTCGCAGGCTGAGGCGGAAGGCTGGAGCCACAGCCAGTTCCTCTATGCCCTGTGCGAGCAGGAAGTGGAGCAACGCCAGCAGGCCCGCCAGCAACGGTTGCTGCGCGCGGCCCATCTGCCCTGGAGCAAGGCCCTGGCGGACTACGACCATGGCGGCCGGATCGAGACCCACCGGTGGCAGGAACTGGAGGCCTTGAGCCGCCAGAGCGAGTGGCTGCAGCGGGGCGAGAACGTGCTGCTGTTCGGCCCCAGCGGTGTGGGCAAGACGCACCTGGCGGTCGGCATCGCCCTGGCGCAGATCGCTCTGGATCAGCCCTGCCGCTTCTATCCCGCCACGAGCCTGGTGCAGGAGCTGCAGAAGGCCCGCGCCGAGTACAACCTGCCGGCAGCGCTGGAGCGGCTGGATCGCTACCCGCTGCTGCTGATCGATGACATCGGCTACGTGCGGCGGGACGAGCAGGAGAGCAGCGTGCTGTTTGAGCTGATCTGCCACCGCTACGAGCGTCGCTCGCTGCTGATCACCGCCAACCAGCCGTTCACGGCCTGGGATGAGATCTTCCCCAGCAGCTCGATGACCGTGGCGGCGGTGGACCGGCTGGTGCATCACTGCCACATCATCGAGATCAGCGGCGACAGCCACCGCCGGGCGCAGGCCAGCCAGCGCAGCGGCAGCAAACAGTCCCAGCAGCCGTAAAGAAGCACAGGGCAGCCAAGGGGAATTGTCGTCCGGCGACAACCTGGTGCCGATGGCGCCAGGGCCCGGTGGTGAGCTCCGCACGAGCCGGCGGACTATGGGG
>CAIZQU010000042.1 GCA_903935205.1 uncultured cyanobacterium
ATGGCTCTGCCCCCCGTCCGCAGCGCCTGCCAGCGCCGCTGGTTCGCTCTGTCGATCGCCTGCCAGGTGGCTCACTTTTCGTGTCGCCTCTGGCTCAGTTTTCGATGTCGCCTGACAGCTGCAGCAGGGCATAGCAGCCTGGCGTCCCCGCGAGTGGTGTAATTCCCCCGGCAGCTCCACCCCGGCGTAGCCGGAGTGGGCCGCGCACCTCAGGCAATCGGCTCCACGGCTGACGTTGCAAGGGGTGGGCAGGCCCGATTCCCTGGTTCGAGTACCACCTCAACCAGACAGACCATGCCCAAGATCCATGCTGCCGCACCTGAGCTGACCTCGCTACTCGATGGCAGCAGCGCCGGGGAGCTGATCCCTGAACTGGCCCGCCATGGCCTGCAGCAGCTGATCGAGCTGGAGCTTGCCGCCTTCCTTGGTGCCGACTGGCACGAGCGCAGCGAGGAGCGGCTCGGTTACCGCAACGGCTACCGGCCCCGAACTCTGACCACCCAGGGGGGCGATCTGGCGCTGCAGATCCCCAGACTGCGCTCCGGCAGCTTCTGTCCCGCGTCAACCCCATTGGCCGCCGGCCAACTTCATGGTCGGCGGACACGCACCTGCCACCAGATCCGCAGCCAGGCCGATCAGCTGATCGATCCCGAATCCCGCGACGTGGACGGCAACGTGCAGGACCGCCGCGGCGCCATCTCGGTATTCAACGATGCGGAGCCAGACATCCGGGAGTGCGACGACACCGACAGCGAGACCGAGCAGGTCGCTGCCTGGATCGAGCAGCGCCGCAGCGAAGGACTCACACCTCGGGAGTTCGGCATCTTCGTGCGCAGCGAGGCTGAGATCCCCCGTGCCGAAGCGGCTCTGCAGCTGGCGGAGCTGCCCTACGAACGTCTGCAACCCTCGGCCATGCGTCTTGGCAGCAAGGCCACTCTCTCCACGATGCACCTGGCCAAAGGCCTGGAGTTCCGTGCCGTCATCGTCATGGCCTGCGATGAAGATGTGATCCCCAACGCCGAACGCATCAAGGCCATCACCGACGAAAGCGATCTCGATGAGGTCGTGGCCACCGAGCGCCATCTGCTCTATGTGGCCTGCACCCGCGCTCGCGATCATCTGCTGATCACCAGCGGGGATACCTGCTCGGAGTTCGTGGAGGACCTGCTCGGGTGAATCAGCCAGCACGCGAACAGCTTCAGATCGCCCAGGCCGCACGCACGATCGCTATGCAGATGCTCGAGGAGCGTGGGCGGGGCGCCGTGTTGGTGGGTGTCGCCCGCGTGGATGCAGCCCTGGAGCGTCTGCTGCAGGCCGTCCTTCTGCCGGCCCCAGGCTCGACCGACCCCTTTCCCCAACCGGACCGGCCGCTGGGATCCTTCGGGGGGCGCATCAGCCTGGCGGCTCGCCTTGGTCGGATCGATGGGCCGGTGGAGCAGGCCCTGCAGACCCTGCGGCGGGTGCGCAATGCCCTCGCCATCTCCACCACCACCGCCACCCTCACCGATCCCGCCCATGCGGGACGGCTCGTCCAGGCCTACGCCGCCGCCCGCGCCAATGCCCTCTGGGCGCCGCTGGAGTCGCCGCTCTCCAAAGCCGGTGCTGCCGGGGAGCCACCCGTGGATCCAGGCCTGCGGGCCTCTGGCGGGAGCGGTTCCGTCGCTGCGCGAGAGGCGCAGATCGCCATGGTGATCGCATGCCGGTGTCCGTCTGGCCAGCCCGAGGGGGATTCGTTGTCGCGTGCCGAGACCCGCTTATCTCATTGTCGCCGGATATGCAGGGGGCGCCAGCAGAATCGAGCCGTTCCTGGCGGCCAATAACACGCCAGAAGTGCCACCTGGCTGGACTGCCATGGCCGATTCAACTCTGGAGAAGATCCAGCGACTCTGCTCGCAGATCTCCAGGCCGGTACACCCGTCATCTTTCTGTAAAAGATGGTAGACCCACTATCCCTTTGCAGAGCAGCGCTAAGCCTGAGGGCGGCACACTGTCCATGATCATGTCCCATGATCGCGATGAGTTGCGTCTGAACGTTATCGCTGAGACATAGGCCTCCGATGTAACATCCTGACTGCGGCTACTGAGCGTCATCCGGCCTTTGTGATGCGTATCATCTCCAGTTCGGGTCACTGGAGATATTGGCAAGACCTGCGGGTTTGTTCTAGACCGAGGGCGAACAAGCCCACCGACTATGATGAATCAGAATCACAACCCGTTCAACAGACCTTTCCACCTGAATGCTTCACGGCTGAATGATTCACCGCATTTTTGGGAGGCGATTCTGTTGACAACAGCATCTTCTCTCCATGACTGCCAACCTCTTCCGTCGCCTTTGGCGTCATACGTTCTATCGGTGCAGTCAACGTGGACCTGAAGCAGATACCGATGTATGGAAGCTGGTCTGATGTATGTCGGGGAGGTGTAGCAATTGACATTGCCAAAATAATCGGTCGAACATTTTGTTTCTCCTCCAAAAATCTTAGCGGGTATCTCCTCGGCATAGGGAACATCCGTCCATACATAATGATGGCCAGGAACATCAGCAAGTGCGGCCATGGGAATGGCCATGAATACTGCGGCAGGAACAAGGCTCTTCATGGTGACTGAATTGTTTTCAGGGGTTTATGGGTGCCGTTCGGCATTGACTCTTTCGCAAGAGTCGCCATGGGTTATCTCTTTAACTTCTCCCCTGTGATCAAGCTGAACCGTCTCTGAGCATCCGATTCTCCCAGCTGCTTGCTTGGAATAGACGTCCATAACAGAAAATCATGAAAGCCGAGTATGCGTGCCAAATACAGCGGATGGAAAATGTAGTTATACACGAAGTAGTCATACAGGAAAGAGTAGTATGCGGCCATGACCGCGCGCATCAGCCATCAGCCATTAGGCATTCATGGCGGACACCTTGAGACATCCTGACTGACTTCCAATGAGTGTGATGGGTGGCAACCATTCATTGGCGGATGTGATACCAACCAAGAAATGGACGGCATGATCATACATGACAACCTTGATCTATTGACATAAAGCCCAGGCCATGGCCCTTGACTCTCGATGGCCGATCGGTGCCTATTATCACGCCGTGCTGTTGAGAAACGGTATTGGATGGACGGAGGTGCTGAATACCTGGAAGCGAGCCAACGGTGGAGTGGATGTTATCCAGCTTGAATCAGCAATCGTCAAAACGCTTTTTATTTTGTAGGGCTTGGGACGGATTTGATTCGGCCCATTTTTTCATGGCTGGATTCTTATTCAAGTAGGTAGTCCAGCAATTCCTGGAATCGGTTGAGCTCAGAGGTAGAGGTGAGGCTGAGGAGGTTGTCGTCGGAGCAAGTATGCCCGGGGATTGACTAGGCATCGCGCCGGGGCCGGCCTGTATGCGTTGCTCGGATGCCACAATATCGTCAACGGTTCGGGTTTGCCCCATTCCGAGACCAGTGACAGCCGTCATCTCCTGCATTAATAGTTTAGCGGGCTTGTCATTCTTGAATTCAAATTGCATAGAAACTGGATTGCCATTCGCATCAAATCCATTGATCGTGAAATTGTATTGATGGTTTTTGGCAAGAAAACCCAGTAAGCCGATGCCACCAAAAAGAATTGTCGTGGCAACACCGGTTCCAATGGAAGTTCTGGATTCACCTGCATTGCTCCAGAAAGTAACGCGCTTCGAAGGTATCCGGCCAAAAGGGGAAGAGATTTCAGAGGGGCTCACCAGAATTGAACATTTGATCCCCCCGCAAATGGCATCGTACTGGGCTGCCTGAACGGGAAGGGAGACCCCAGAGAAAGCTGAGGCAACAGCGGTCAGGCTTGCGATCGTCCGGCTGGATAAAGCTGACGTTTGGAACCGAACACCCATCTCCACCAGGCACAAACTATCAGTACCCTAACTCAACCGAGAGAGATTGCCAATCCATCTGTGAGAATTCGGTCACAATAGCTCATGGTCAGCGTAGCCGCGAGCGCTTTCATGCCCCCGGCGGCACCACTCCGCCTACGACTGAGTGGCCAGTTCTGCTCTTGTGGCGGTTTCCACGGCCGGTCTCGTAAGGGAGTCAGCAGGTCCGTTTGCCTGGTTCATCGACCATCTCGTTCAGCCGAACCTTCCCCAACCCCTGCAGCGTCCCATAATGTGATGTAATTCAGGAGCTGCAGCCCCGGCGTAGCCGGCGCTGACGGTTCGCTGCCAAGCTCCGATCAGACATCTGTCACGGGAGGTCTTCTCCTGCCGTTGCTGCGGCGATGGCATTGGTGGCATCTGCACGTTCCCCTTGGATCCCGAGCTCTTCACCACACCAGCTGGGGCCAGTGATCTCTTCCTTGTCCTCACTTGATTACGCAGCAAGCTCCGCAACCGGCCCAGCCAGGCCGTAGAGTGGCACACAAATACCATCCGGGTTATGGGCCGAAATGCCATTCAGTTCCAGAAAGGGCTCTCTGTGCCCGAGTTTCTGAAGCTTTACGGAACGGAGTCCCAGTGTGAGGAAGCATTGGCTCAGA
>CAIZQU010000043.1 GCA_903935205.1 uncultured cyanobacterium
CCGAGCCGCTGCCGCAGCCGGCGGCGGCTCGGGGCCTGCAGGAGCCGAGAACGGCCGAACCCGGGTGGTCAGGGTCTGGGCCCCTGCACCCCGAGCCGGTGGACCCAGATCCAGCTGCGGAGAACCAGGCTGCGCCCGACCGCGGGCCTCTGCTGGTGGCCCTGCACGGCTGGTTGCTCTCCGGTCGCCTCTGGCAGCCCCTGGAACGGCAGCTGGCCGGCCGTCTGGAGATCTGGTGTCCCGATCTGCCGGGCTTTGGTCTGGCGCCCCGGCCCCGGGGTCTGCAGCCCAGCCTTTCCAGCTACGGCCGCTGGCTGGCGGCGGCGGTCCGCCGCCAGGCCGCTGACCGGCCGGTGGTGTTGATCGGGCATTCGCTCGGCGGCAGCGTGGCGCTGCACGCGGCGCCCCTGCTCGGCGACCAGCTGCGGGGGGTGGTGCAGGTGGCGGCGGGAGGGGGCGTGTATCAGCCGCGGGCCTTCGCCAGGGTGCGGCAGGGGGGAGCAGCCTTTCTGGCCCTGCGTCCGGGCTGGCTGGCCACGGTGCCGGCCCTGGCGCCGTGGCGGTCGCCGCTGGTGGCGGAGTTGCGGGCTGCCCGGGGGCTGCTGGCCAGCAGCACCAACCGCGGGGCGGTGGCGGGTTTGCCGCGGCTGGCGGCGGCGCTCACGGTGCCGAGCCTCTGGATCGCCGGCAGCCGCGACACGGTGATGGAGCCCCGCTATGTGCGCCATCTGGCGGGCTACTGCCCCCGCCATCGCTTCGCCCTGCTGGAGGGCGCGGGCCACCTGCCGATGCGGGCGATGGCCGCTCCCCTCGGCGGCCTGATCGAAGCCTGGCTGCGGGAGGAGGGGATCCTCGGTGGACTGGCTTGAGGCCTGAAAGGCTTGCCGACCGTGGGCTGTGCTCTGGGGGGCCAGCCTGCAGCGCTCAGAGGCTGGCCAGACCCTTCTCCTGGAGCTCAGCCAGCTGGGCATAAAGCCCGCCGGCGGCCCGCAGCTGCTGATGGGTGCCCTGTTCCACCAGCCGCCCCCGCCGCAGCACCAGGATCCGATCGGAGGCCTCCACCGTGGCCAGGCGATGGGCGATCACGATGGCGGTGCGGTCCTGCAACAGGGCTTCCAGGTCGCTCTGCAGGGTCGCCTCGGTGGAGGGATCGAGGAAGGCGGTGGCCTCATCCATCACCAGCACGGCAGGGTCACGGATCGCCACCCGGGCCACCGCCAGCAGCTGGCGCTCCCCCGAGGAGAGATTGGCGCCCCGCTCGCGCAGTTCGGTGGCCAGGCCCTGGTCCAGGCGGCCCAACAGGGGATCGAGGCCGAGGTCGCGGCAGAGGCCCCTCAGCTGGGCATCGCTGAGGTCGGCATCGAGGCGCAGGTTGTCGGCCACGCTGCCGCTGAACAGGAAGGTGTCCTGCAGCACCACCCCGAGACGGCGGCGCAGCAGGGTCTGGGGAAGTTCGCGGATGTCGACCCCATCGAGCAGGATCCGGCCGCTCTGGGGTTCGTAGAGGCGGCAGAGCAGGCGGATGATCGTGGTCTTGCCTGAGCCGGTGGGTCCGACGATGGCCACGTGTTCGCCGGGGGCGATCCGGAAGGACAGGTCGGTGAGGATCGGCTCATCGGGGCGGTAGGCGAAGTTCACCCCCTCGAACACCACTTCGCCGGGGCCATGGCCGGCGCCGATCGATCGCCGCGCCGCAGGGCCGATCCGCTCCTCGGGAAGGTCGGCGATATCGATCGGTTGTTCGAGCAGCTCGCCGATCCGCTCCACGGCCGTCAGCCCACCCTGGATCTGGGTGAAGCGCTCGGCCAGCTGGCGCAGGGGATCAAACAGGCGCTGGGAGAACAGGATGAAGGTGGTCAGGGTGCCCAGGCCCATCGCCCCGCCATCGACCATGGCGCCACCAAGGGCGAGCACCACCGCCACCGCCGCCAGCGCCACCCATTCAATCCAGGCGGAGATGGCGCTGTCGTAGAGGATCGTGCCGGTCACGGCACGGCGGTACTGGGCGGTGGTGGCGGCGAAGCGGGCGCTGTTGACCGACTCACGCCGGAACATCTGCACCACCTCCAGGCCCTGCAGGTTCTCCTGGAGGTCGGCATTGAGCTGGCCCAGCTCCTCCCGCACCCGGTAGTTGGCACGGCGGTAGCGGGCCTGGAGCCAGAGGATCACGCCGGCCACGGGGATCTGCAGCAGGAGCAGCAGCAATCCAAGGCGCCATTCGATCAGCAGCATCGTGATGGCGATCACCGCCAGGCTGACCAGATCGGCGAGCACCCCGACGGCACCGCTGCCGAACACTTCGGCCAGGGCATCGACGTCGCTGGTCAGGCGGGTCAGCAGCTTGCCCACGGCGGTGCGGTCGTGGAAGCGCAGCGACAGGGCCAGGGCGTGGCGGAACAGGTCGGCCCGGATTCGGGCGGTGAGGCGCTGACCCACCACCTGCACGTTGTAGCTCTGGGTGCCCTGCAGGCTGAGGCGCAACAGCACCGCCACCAGCAACAGGCCCACCAGCAACTGCAGGGCGGCGGGCACGGGCAGATCGGCCAGCAGGGGCAGCCGGGTTTCGCGGCGCAGCACGGCGATGGCCTGACCCACCAGCAACGGCTGGATCGCCCCGGCCAGGGCGAGGGGGATGAGCAGGAGCAGGGAGAGGAGCAGCCGGCGCCGGTCGCGGCCCAGGTAGGGGAGCAGGCGTCGCAGCCGCTGCAGATCGAGGGAGGCCATCAGGCGGCCTCGGGGACGCTGCTGTGGACGCGAGAAATGGCGCGGATCCGCTCCACGATTCCCTGCAGGCGGCCGTCATCGAGCCGCAGGGCGAGGGGATGGCCGACCAGGCGGGCGGTGCTGTGGAAGAGGTCTTCAATGGCGATCAGGCCGTTGTCGCGCAGGGTGCGGCCGCTGGCCACCAGATCGACGATCGCCTCACTCATGCCGGTGATCGGTCCGAGCTCCACCGAGCCGGCCAGGTGGATCACCTCCACCGGAAGATCGAGGCTGGCGAAGAAGCGTTCGGCGCAGCGGGTGAACTTGCTGGCGATGCGGCAGTGGGCAGGCAGGTCGGCGGCACGGCGGTAGGGGCTGGTGGCCTTGACCGCCACGCTCATCCTGCAGCCGCCGAAGCCGAGGTCCACCAGCTGGGCCACCGGCAGCTGGTGCTCCTGCAGCACATCGAAGCCGACCACCCCGAGCTGGGCCTGGCCATAGGCCACATAAACGGGGACATCGGCGTTGCGCACCAGGAGGGCGCGGGCCGTGCCGCAGGCGCTGGGCACCATCAGCTGGCGATTGGCCGGATCGAGGATGGCGCTGAAATCGAGGCCGGCTGCGGCGAAGCGGGCCACCGAGTCGTCCAGCAGGGCTCCCTTGGCCAGGGCCACGGTGAGGGGAGGGGCGGTGGTGCTCATGGGCTGCTCAGCAGCGGTGGTCATGGATCGGTGCCGCCACCGGGACTTTAACGACCGAGCCCTGGGCGGCGGAGCGGTGGGGCGTGCATGGCCGGGGCCTTGTTGCCCCCGGTGCCGTTGCAGCCGTGGGTCTGGGCGACCGCATGGGGAGGGTCAATCCAGGCCGCGGCTGGCAGCCAGGCCGGAGGACCCTGCCCCTGACCTGCCCGAACGACTGTCGAAGAAGCGAGACTGGCGAGACTGGGATGGGGTTGGAACTGATGGATGGGCCGAGTGGCTGCCCGGTTCCAGCTGTCTGCTGCGAGCCATGATTCCCCAGGGGAGAGGTGGTGCTCGCGCCCCGGATGATGGTGATGCGCTGGGGCGTAGACGAGGGCATCTGCATCGCCATCTGCGCGGCCATCTGCATGGTCGTCTACATGGCCATTTGCAACGCTATTTGCAACGCCGCTTGCAACGCCATCTGCAATGCCGCTTGCAACGCTATCTGTATCATTGGCCCCAGTCTTTCTCAGGGTTGGCTCGGCCAGGTTCGTCCTGGCCCCTTGGCTTCCATCAGACCTCTAAGGCCCTGGTGATCACAGCCCTTGGAACTGTGCTGTCGGGGCGGCACCCCTTGGCACGACAACGGCCTGGTGCTGATCTGGTCGACGGATCTGGAAGGCGAGCTTCCTCTCGCCGCTCTGCCACGGCAGGCCTAGGCGAAGGTGCTGAGTGTTGCGATCATGGTTCAGGGGCGCCGATCGTTGGACGGCGTACCCGTCCCGATTCCCTAGCGCTCAAAACCAGTGCCCCAGAACCTGAGCCCGCCAGCCGCCCAGGTGATCCCAGGGTTCTGGGCTTGCCTGCGCCGCCATCCCCTCGACCCGGAGGCTTGGCGGGGCTTGGCCGAAGCCTATGCCGATCTTGGGCTGGAGCCCCATCGGGCCTATGCCGTTGGCCAGTGGCGCAGGTTGGCGGTCGGTGCAGGGCAGGCCAGTCCAAGGGCCTCGCACTCTGGCCCTGATTCCGGGCAGACCTGGCCCAGCCCGGCCCAGGCGGAGAGCTGGCTGCAGCAGCCCCGGATGCCGGCGGCCCAGCAATGGTTGCAGCGGCTCGAGGCCTGGCGGACCACCTGCCCCGGCGACTGGTTGAGCGGCCTTTACGCCTGCCGTCTCGCCGATGGTCGCCCCGATGATCCTGCAAGCGCCGGGGAGGTCCTGTCTCCTGCCCAAGCCCTGGCCTGGGCTGAAGCCCTCGAACCGATCCCCGGCGAATCGCGCCATTGGCTTGGCCTCTGGCGTCTGCAGGGCGGCGATGCCACCGCTGCCGTGGAGGCCCTGGCCCCTCTGGTGGATCGCCAACCCCAGCGCCACGGTTCTCTGCTGCAGCTCGGTCTGGCCCTGCTGCGTCTCGGTAGAGGTGCCGCCGCCGAGGCCGCCTTCAGCCGCGCCTCGGGTTCCACCCATCCGGGCTTTCTGAGGCTGCTGGCCCAGCGGGTTTATGAGCACAACTACTGGCGGGAGGCGATCGCCGTTTTGGAGCGGGCCCGCAGCCTGGCCCCCGCCGACATCGCCACCCTGGAAGCGCTGGCGCGTCTGCACTCGGAGGTCTACCAACTCAGCGAGGCGGAGGCCGTCTGCCGCCAGGTGTTGGAGATCGATCCCTCCAATGCCGTGGTGCCCTACCTGCTCAACGCCCTGCCCGGTCGCCGAGGTGACGCCCGCGCCCATCTGGCTGCAGTGGAGGCCCATTTCGCCGCTCTGAACGATCCCGGCTCCCGGCTGGCCTCCACCGTGGCCATGGCCTCGCTCTATGTGGACGACCGCAGCCCTGAGCAGGTGGCGGCGCTGCACCGACGGCTCGCCGCCCCGATCGAGGCCGCCTGTCCGCCTTCCATCCCCTTCACCAACCCCCTGGATCCTGAGCGGCCCCTCCGCCTCGGCCTGGTGTCGGGTGATTTCCACCGCCAGCACCCGGTGAACCTGTTCATGTTGCCGCTGCTGGAGCGGCTTGATCAGCGGTGGTTTGAGGTGAGCATCTACTACACCGGATCGATGCATGACGCTTACACCGCCCGGGCTCAGGCGGCGGCGGCCCACTGGATCGAGGCCGTTCACCTTGACGATCCGGCCCTGCAGCGGCGCATTCGCAGCGATGGCATCGACCTGCTGATCGACCTGGCCGGCCACACCGCCAGCCATCGACTCGGCGTGTTCGCCCTGCGGGCGGCGCCGGTGCAGCTCACCTTTCTGGGCTATCCCCATTCCACCGGACTGGAATGCATCGACTGGTTGATCGGCGATCCGGTGGTGAGCCCCGCCGAGCACGGCCATCTGTTCAGTGAGGGGATCGCCCAGCTGCCAGGCAGCGTGTTCTGCTGGTGCCCCGTTGACGACTACCCGCTACCACCGCCCCGGCCTCCGGCTGCACCGCTGGTGTTTGCGTCGTTCAACAACATCATCAAGCTCTCCCCGCGCACGGTGACTCTCTGGGGGGCCGTGCTGCGCGACCTGCCCCGGGCCCGGCTGCTGCTCAAAGCCCCCTCCCTGGGCGATCGCTCGGTGGTGGAACGGTTCATGGATCTGTTTGCAGCCGAGGGGATCGGTTCGGAGCGCCTGATTCTGGAGGGGCCAGAGGAGTTGGGACGGATGATGCAGCGCTACGGCGAGGTCGACATCGCCCTCGATCCCACCCCTTATAACGGAGGCACCACCACCCTGCAGGCCCTGTGGATGGGTGTACCGGTGATCGCCCTGAGGGGGGGCAATTTCGTCGGCCGCATGGGCGCCAGTTTCCTCACCAGCCTCGGCCATCCCGAATGGATCGCTGATGATGCCGAGGGCTACCGGGCCATCGCCGGCCGCCTGGCGGCGGCAGTGGACGACCTGCGCCAGGGGCGGGCTGCCCTGCGGGAACAGATGGCCAGTTCCGGCCTGTCATCGCTGGATCGCTACACGACCGACTTTCAGGACCTGCTGCGGCGGGTCTGGAGGTGCCACTGCAGCGGCAGCGGCAAACGGCTGCAGGCGGCTGAACCCGCCACGGGGCCCTGACGATCAAGGACGTGGAGCGCTGGATGAGGCGTGCCCCTCCCGGCGAGCCCGGAAATGATCAGCCGCCGCCCCCTCATCCCGCTACGGGTTCTACTGATTGGTCTTGCGAGTCCTGCTCTTGCCCTGCTCGCCTCAGGTGATGTAAGTTCATGATCCTGAAAACAAATCAGATGCTAAAAGGCTTGTCTTTGTTGTTGATGTGTAGTTTTTGTGACCAGCAAGATCTGTCGTTCATTGGTTGTTTTTCTGGCTGAGTTCTGGCGCCGGAAGCGAGATCGTCGCTCCCTGGAATTTCAGTTTACAATGCTGCTTGTTTGTTCTTTTGATGTCCACATCGACGCAGCAATGGCCGGTTGTTCCCGAATGGAAAATCATCGGTCGTAATTCATGATGGCACTCACCTCTTTATGTGCGAATACTTGCTAAATCCTGGAGCGATCGAATTGATTCGAATCGATTCGATCCAACCATCTTTCAGCAACTTGATTGGCCCTCTTTGAGTTCAAACCATGAATGGCGTATCTCTCTATCCCGTGAGTCCAATGCAATCAAAGTTGAGACCTTTTTGGGCCATCGTCATTGGTCTTCAATCATTCATTTCAAGCCCCGCAAATGCTGGTCTAACTCTTAGCGTTTCCCAGCTGGGCTCTGATGTTCGAGTCCTCGGTAGTGGCTCGGCGAATACCAGTGCACTTATCAGTGAAGGCCATAGAAATGACTGGACAAACGTTCTCACTGATAGCCAGATTTATGCCGGGCCAGATGCCTTCTCTGACGGCAGTGTCAGTCTCTGGAGTGGCCTATCAGGACCTCTCCTGTTTGGAAACGATGCCGCAGTGACTGAGAATCCGAGTTCAGGTACGGGTGCTTTGTTTGGCATTGTTGCTGACAATGGAACTGGTTCCAACATCCTTGTTCTGCCATCCGGCTATGTTTCCGGTACTGTCTTGAACGGCAGCTCACTGTTCGCCGACCGAACTCTTGCAGGGCTAGGTTTTACTGCAGGCCAGCGGACCGTCTGGAATTGGGGTAGTGGAAGTAATGCCGATTGGTTGGAGGTGGTGGTTGATGGTAGTGGTCCAGCTCCGGTGTCTGCTCCCGCGCCGGCTGCATTTACCGGCGTTGTCTTCGCCTTTCATTCGTTTTCACGCCTGCGTCGTCGTTCCCGAAGCTACAGGCGCTGATTCATTTCTAATCTCTTTCCAATCGCAACAACCGCAAGCATTGAGCCATGGCCATTCCCTCCCTTCTTGAGCTTGCTGTTGAAGGCACAGCCGTGGCTTTACGCTACAGCGAGCCCCTCAGCAGCTTACTTCCCAGTATCAATCGTTTTGCGGTTCTGGTGAACGGCCGCCGCGTTGCCAATTCTGGTCTCGTCACCCTGAGCAGCGACGGCACGACCCTACGCTTTTCCCTCGCCAGCGCCATTGCTAGTAGTGCCAGTGTTGCCATCACATACACCAGTGTCAATGGTGCAGAAAAGCCAGGCTTTGGCGATATTCGTTCCTTGTCAAGCAATGATCCTGCAGCTTTCTTTCGGGCCGCTCCTACAGTTAATTTGACGGGTACCCAGGCTCAGTCGGTTGTTATTACCAGCAGCAAGACATCTGTCAAGGCAGGTGAGACATCTCTGATTACGTTTACGTTCAGCCGCGATCCTGGTTCATCGTTCAGCAGTGCCGATATCCATGTATCCGGTGGATCTTTGTCGACACTATCGGGTTCTGGTCTCATTCGTACGGCCATTTATACCCCCGCCACGGCTAGCAGCGGAACCGCTTCGATCACTGTTACCTCCGGTAGCTATTTTGATGTGATGGGTTCGCTGGGTTCTGCAGGTTCCACTCCACCACTCACCTACGACACCCAGGCACCATCTCTCTCGATCACCAGTAGCTCCTACGTACTTAAGGGTGGAGAAACAGCGACACTAACCTTTGTCTTTACAGAGCCTCCTATCGGATTTGAAGCCTCCGATATTTCAGTGTCAGGCGGCAGTCTGAGTGGATTTACCTCCACCTCAAATCCTGACATCTATACGGCTGTCTTCACTCCCACGGTCAATAGTAGCGGTACAGTATCGATCAATGTTGTGGCTGGTTCTTATACCGATGCTGCTGGCAATCTTGGTAGTGCGGCCTCACCATTGCTGCTCACCTATGACACCTTGGCGCCGACTCTTTCCATTACCAGTAGTGCAAGCAACCTTATTTCTGGCCAAACGGCCACGATCACGTTTACTTTTTCTGAGCCACCCACTGGATTCGTTATTGGTGACATCATTGCAACTGGGGGAACGATCTCGTCCTTAGCAGTAACCAGTCTTGCCAATGTCTATGCCGCAACCTTTACGCCATCAGTCAACAGTAGCGGTACAGCGACTATCAGTGTGGCTGCTGGATCCTACACCGATTCCGCGGGTAATCCTGGTGGAGCTGGCCTAACGCCAGTGATTACCTACAACACAATGGCAGTCATTGAGCTCTCTTCGGTTGCTACCGGTACCGGTGGATTTGTGATCAATGGACAGGCCTCCACAGATCAGAGTGGTCGTAGTGTTGCTATGGCTGGTGATGTCAATGGGGATGGCTTGGCTGATCTTATCGTTGGCGCTTACAAGAGTGATCCGCCCTCACTCACGGATGCTGGACGCTCCTATGTCGTTTTTGGTCAGACTGGTAACGTCGCGATTAACCTCTCCGCTGTAGCTGCTGGTAACGGTGGTTTTGTCATTAATGGTCAGTGCGCTAACGACGGCAGCGGTGTGAGTGTCGCCGCTGCGGGTGATGTGAATGCTGATGGCCTGGCAGATCTTGTCATAGGTGCATTTAAATCCGATCCGTTATCTAATTCGGATGCTGGTCGTTCCTATGTTGTCTTCGGTCAGACAGGAACAACAGCTGTCAACTTATCTGCCGTGGCTGGCGGCACTGGTGGATTCGTGATCAATGGTCAGGGGATATCTGACCAGAGTGGTTGGTCTGTTTCTGGTGCCGGCGATGTTAACGGAGATGGCCTCGCTGATCTGATCGTTGCTGCTCGCTATGCCGATGTATCAGCCAGCAGCGATGCTGGCCGTTCCTATGTCGTTTTTGGTCAGACTGGAACCACCGGAGTCAACCTCTCTGCCGTAAGCGCTGGTACCGGCGGGTTTGTCATCAATGGTCAATGTAGTTCTGATCAGAGCGGTTGGTCGGTCGCCGGTGCTGGAGATGTGAATGGTGACGGTCTTGCCGATCTCATCGTCGGAGCACGCTATGGAGATCCAAGTAATTTGGTCAGTAATGCCGGCCGATCCTATGTGATATTCGGTACATCTGCCACCACGGCCATCAATCTTGCCGATGTGGCTTCTGGCACAGGTGGATTTGTTATCAATGGACAGGCTCAGGATGATTGGAGTGGGTTTAGTGTTGCTGGTGCGGGTGATGTTAATGGGGATGGACTAGCCGATTTTATGATCGGTGCTCTCAAAGGAGACTTCTCAAGCCTCACTGATGCCGGTCGCTCTTACCTGATTTTCGGCAAAGCCTCCACCACTCCAGTTCAGTTGTCCTCCATCTCCGCTGGCACCGGCGGTTTCGTGATCAATGGCCAAAGTGCGGGCGATCAAAGTGGTACCAGCCTCGCCAGTGCTGGTGATATCAACGGAGATGGTCTCGCCGATCTTTTGATTGGTTCTCTTAATAGTGATCCCTCTGGCCGATCCAATGCGGGTCGATCCTATGTCGTTTATGGCAAGACAATTACAACTCCTGTAAATCTTTCCGCCATCGCGTCTGGGGTTGGAGGATTTGTGATTAATGGCCAATGCGCTTCTGACAACAGCGGTTTCAGTGTCTCTGGTGCTGATGATGTGAATGGTGATGGTCTCTCTGACTTGATTATCGGTGCTCGTTACGGCGACCCAGCGAGTGTCAGTAACGCTGGCCGCTCTTACGTGATATTCGGTGCAACTACAGGCGTCTTCAATCATACGATGGTGGATCAATTCGGCACCGTTGGTAATGATATGTTGACTGGTACCAGCAACGCTGAAACTTTTGTGGGAAATGCTGGAAACGACACCCTCATCGGTAGCGGTGGTTCGGATGTTTTGTATGGGGGCAGTGGCAATGATCGCTTTATTATCAACAGCACAAATATTATCTCCCTAGCTTCTGGCTTTGCTTCAGGTGGGAATACTACACGCTTGGCGCGCATCGATGGCGGAACTGGCCACGACTCGATCGCTCTCGATGGTTCTGGACTTGGTTTTGATCTTACTGCCATAGCCAATCAAGCAGCGCTCACTCCAATCGACTCGTCTCGTCTGACTTCGATTGAGCTTCTTGATCTCACCGGTACAGGTGACAACTCTCTGACCCTTTCGAGTCATGATATTGGCGACATGGCAGATATTAATTGGCTTAATAGTGATACAGCTGCTGGATTAGGGCATACGGGCGGAAGTTATTCTTTGCGGTCCCCACTACGATCCCATCAACTCGTTGTCAGCGGTAATTCTGGAGACAGTATCACTGTCACTGATGGCACTTGGGCCAGTGTAGGCAATGCCATCTTCAGCGGATCCTTTAGCGGCCTCTCTGGCAGTTACAACGTCTGGCACCTCGGCTTCTATGAACTATTTGTCAGTGGCAACCTCTCCGTCTCTGGCTTGCCTTGATAGCCTTTCATTGACTGCCATCTCTGTCTTGATTCTGTATGTTGAGTCGTGACCTAGCTGCGTCTCATTGATCCTGAGATCCCCTTGCTCGTCCCTATCATGCTGTCACGGATTGTGTTCTTGGCTAGTGTGGTAGGGATTTCTGCTGGCTTCTTCCCTTTGCTGCAGACTCTGGGGTGTCATAATATTGACACTCCAGTCCATCGGCGAAGACACTCATTCTTAATTCCCTGAGTCGCTGCTGTCCTTCGAGATATTCCCTCTGCTCCTGGAAGTGAGGCTGGATGAAGATTCAGCCAAGCAATGAGGAGTGTATGCAAGTTGATCTGTTTGTTTTTTTAAATTGCTTGTGTCTGATAAGCTTCTGAAGCGCAGTGGTTTTGCCTTCGAATCCAGTTGAATGGCAGAAGATCATTTGGTCTACTTTCTGCCTGATCGCTGTCATGGATTCTTTTCTGGTTGTTACTCCCGTCACCGGCTTCAAGGTCCCTCGAAGAATCCTGATTCCCGTCGACTGCGGCGAGTGAGACTTATTGCCCAGCGGGAGCGCTGCAGGCCTGCTGTACAGGCAAAGCATGATTGTTCGAGGCATCCTTCAGGCAAGCGCTTGGAAAGATTGGCGAAAAACCGCAGATCTTGTCGTGTGCTCTTATTAATAAATCCCGCTTTCAGGCTCTTGATCGGCCCAGGGTGGATGATTCATGCTTGCAACCCAGTTTCTGGTTCCGATGCAACGACGATGTTCAGATGAGTACAAGCAGATGCGGCTGGCAGCTAGGCGGAGCGTTGCGATGAAAGCGTCGATCGACTCTTGCTGAGGGACTCGGGCCCATGCAGGATGAAGACTGCGCCTTCCGTTACCAGCGGCTATGAGTCGTCCTCGTATCGATGTCGATCATGGTTTGACCGGTCGTGAGTGCACCCAACCTGCCAACCCCAACGACTGCCCAGTGCTGCCACGCTCCCTGGACGTACCCGTTCAGGGGGCGCGACGGCACCAATCGGCCACCGTTTCTGCCGAGCTCTTGACGGTAGGCCGATTCCCGTTCGAATCTCAGGCAGAGACTGCTTGCGATGAGCGCCGCGCCAGCTGGGATTCCAGAAGCCGACTGGCTGGCAACCCCAGCCA
>CAIZQU010000044.1 GCA_903935205.1 uncultured cyanobacterium
GGTACTGCCATGTAAGGCCGCACAGCTCCCTGGGAGGCAGAACTCCCTATGAGGTCTACACTGAGACCGATCCCTGTTCCTCCCGCCCGGGGTTAACGATGTCAGGGGCCGGAACTGTCCAGTAAAAGGCACCCACCTCACATGGCCATTGCAGCGGGGACAGCGGAACCCATCGGGCCAGCGCGCCTTCTCCAATGCAGCCTCACATTGCTCCTCAGTGCCGTAAAGCCGCTGGAATTCAGGCAGAGAGAGCCCCTTCTGGAATTGGATGTTGCTACGCGCCACGACCGGACTGGTATCTGCGTACCAGTCTACGGCCTGAGGCCTGTCCTCGCGGAGCGAGCTGGGTAATCAAGTCCCAGCTTGAGTGCCGGAAGCGAAGCGAAGATGTCTTGATGTTTGCCTAACCAGTGTCAAGTTGGATGAAATACCCCTGACTAACGAGCGATCGAAACTGCTCCGCCACCCGATCCACTTGCCAGGGTGCGGTGATCAGGCAGCCGGCTTCATAGTTGTGTCGTTGGGCGGTTTCGCTGAAGTTGGCGCTGGTGATCAGGGCCTTCGCCTTGGGATGGCCCGCATCGACGATCACCGCCTTGGCGTGCTGGTAGCAGCCATCCTGGGGGCCTTCGACCAGGCGGCGGTCCACATAGGCTTTCGGCTTGGGCTCCCATGGCCAGATCTGGCGCTCGAACCACTCGCTGATCTGAGCCAGCGGCTCAAGCCCCAGCTTGTGCTCGATCTGCTTGGGGTGAAAGAACAGCTGCACCTCCTCGAGGCTGCCGGTGGACAGGCGCTGGGCGAGGGCGTGGAACAGATCGCGGCAGTCCCTGGAGAGGCCGATGTTGTAGGTGGCGATCAGCAGGGAGTGCTCCGCCTCCTCGATCAGCCGGGTGATCGTGGCCCAGGTGTCGCTGACGTTGTTGTGAAGCGGCTTGGGGCCCGACCAGACGAACGACCAGTTCTCGCGCTCCCGCTCCAGCTCCTCGCGGCTTGCTGCCAGCTGCTCCAGCACCGTGGCGAGCAGCCGCGGGTGGGCCCCATCCCTGGTGAGGGCGACCAACAGAGGCTCAAGCTGTGGCTTCACCCCAGCGCCGTAGGACTCCAGCAGGTCTGCCCAGCTGCTGGGGGTGGTGTGCAGTTGCCGCAGCCCCTGGGCCACCGCCAGCAGGGTGCGGGAGGGCAGTGACAGCGGCGGCCTGGTCATGTCTGCAGGAAGGAGCAGAAGGATGGATCGGCCTCGTCAGCTCCATGCACGGCCACGGTGCGGCTGACCAGGGCGCGATCGAGGAACTCATTGCGCCGCTCGCAGGAGGTTTCGGCGATCAGCTCGCAGCCATGGCAGGCAGCCCCATGGGTGGGCCGGATGTCGAAGGGATGGTTGGGGTCGTGCTCGGCGCAGAAGGGATCGTTGCTGCAGAGCAGAGCCCGCTCGAAGGCCTTCTCCAGGTAGCGATCGATGCGCTTGCCCGCCTCCACCAGGCCGCCGAGGGTTCCTTCCGAGCCGCTGCTGCTCGTGAACAGCAGGATGCCGTAGCGGTTGGTGCCCCAGGGCTCATTAGAAGTTACCCAGTTGCCAGTGCCTGAGGTGGTTCTCGCCAGCCGAGCAAGGCCAGTAACCCCCTGATGTCGTGGGACAAGGCGGCCAGCCCCTCGGTGATCGAC
>CAIZQU010000045.1 GCA_903935205.1 uncultured cyanobacterium
CATGCAGGATCTCCTGCTGCTCGGCTTCGCGGCGATTCAACTGTTGCTCGAACGCAACCCTCTGGCTTTCCAGCTGCTGATGAAGGGCGCTCTGCTCCTGCTGGTGAATACCCTGGGCCGCATGCAGGATCTCCTGCTGCTCGGCTTCGCGGCGATTCAACTGTTGCTCGAACGCAACCCTCTGGCTTTCCAGCTGCTGATGAAGGGCGCTCTGCTCCTGCTGGTGAGCATTCTGACTGGCCTGGAAGTTGCTGCGAAGTTGCTCGAACTCAGACGATCTGGCCTCAAGGAGGAGCTCGCTCTCACGTCCGCTGAGGAAGTAAGTCTCCAACTCATTCTGGGTACGCTGGCATCGTTGTTCGATCAGCTCGTACTCGAGACGGATGTCCTGCAGCTCAGCATCCAACGTTGAACGTTGCAGCTCCAGCAGCTGATGCCACTCATCCCGCTCCTGCTGATGGCTTGCTTCGGTCGCCTGATGAGACTGAAAAAGCGTTTCGAGCTCTACCATCTGCTGTTCAAGTTGCTCGCTATGGGCGCTCATTTCCTGCTGGTAGGCCGACTGCATCGCCAGGCGATCCTTCTCCCAGTCGGCCAATTGCTTCTCAAGTTTCGGCAGCTGCCGAGCCACCTGGAGGCTGCTCTGCAGGGAGGTCAGCAGCAGATCCGCAGCATGACTGTGTTGCCGCAACTGTTGCCGGTACTGAAGATCCGGTTCACGGCCCAGCAACTCGGCGCGTAGTTCCAGATCCTTGTAGGCATCCAAAAGCTCCGGGCTGGCATCAATCAGACGCAGCATCGTGGCGGCCATCAAGGAATCGATGGCCCCGGGCTGGGCAGGGGACAACGGTGCCGCCACCTGGCCAGGCCGATCGGCGGCATCCAGCCAGTTGCGCAGGCCCTGCCCACCGAGCTGGGGCAGCGGCCCACAGGACAGCAGCAGCCCCCCATGGTCTGACCAGGCCAGCAGGCGGCGATAGCCGTCAAGCAGCCCCTGGGTCGTGAGCGGCTCCGTCTCCGCTGATTCGGCCTGCTCCGCAGCAGCGGCTATCAGGCGATCGGGACGGTCATACAGCAACAGGCAATCAGATCCGGGCAGATTCCGCGCATCGTTCGGCCAAGGCCTCAGACCAGCTTCCACGATGGCGGTGAGAGCTTCGGCAGGCAGCTGGAAAGGTGACAGCCAAAACCGGATCATCGCCTTGGGTGCATCACCAAGCGAGCGGCAACCGACCGCCCCCTTGTCTGGACCATTGATCTTAGCATTGAGTCCCAAGGAGCAGCAGACGGCTGCTGTCGACGAGTTGCGACGGTCGTTCCACATCGAAGGGCATCGTGTTGCTATCGATGGCTACCATGCATTTTATCGTTTTGGGCTCTCATCCTTGCCATGGAACCCTGGGGCGTATCGATGATCGCCAACAGCACGACATCCGACCAGCCCCTCACCCTTTGGGTGGGCTGCCCACGATCGGCCCATGACTGGAACACTGCAGCCCCCCTGCTGGTTGTGGAGGCGGATGCGGAGAAAGCGGAGGAGTTTCGCTTGCAGCTCACGCCAGATCAGGATGTCATTGTCCGGGTTGAGGTGCTGGCCGCGACAAGCGGCGAATCAGTGCTCTGGCATCACTACAATGACTCCCGCCTCAATGGCCCTCACGACATTTCTTACTGGCAAGACCATTATCCCAACCTCTGTCAAACCAGCTCTGAGAGTCGCAGATCCTGCTGCCTTGCCGATCTGATCAGCAGCTGGATGGCATCCCGCCAGGCCCAGAGCGAGCCGGCGTTGCGGCTACGGCTGAATCAGGGAAATCCAATCCCAACGCTGGAAGGCCTCGGCGATTGGCTACCGCGGCTTGAGAGTGTGCAGCTGAACCTCCCTGGTGCCAAGGAGCGCTGGATACCGGAACTTGATGCCTGGCTGACTGAACGATGCTTCACCCGGGAGACGGAACGCCCTGGAACCTGGCAGCGGGATCCCCTCGCTACCGCTCTGCTGTTGCTGCGCCAACAAGAACAACAGATCAGCTCCCTCAGCCACAGCCAGACCGAGCTCATCGCCCAGCGCGCCGAAGCCCAGGCCCTGCAAGCCGAGCTCCTGGCCCAGCGCACGGCCGCCCAGACCCTCGAAACCGAACTCATCAGCCAACGCCAGACAGCCCAGACCCTCGACGCCGAACTCATCGCCCAGCGCGCCGAAGCCCAGGCCCTGCAAGCCGAGCTCCTGGCCCAGCGCACGGCCGCCCAGACCCTCGAAACCGAACTCATCAGCCAACGCCAGAC
>CAIZQU010000046.1 GCA_903935205.1 uncultured cyanobacterium
CGCGGGCGCTGGCCCGTTGCCTGCAGATCAGTCCTCAGGCTCTGGACTGAGGGGCGGCAGCCGCCGTTCCACCTGCAGAAACACCAGCCAGGCCACACCGGCGCTGAGGCCGCCGGTCCAGTCGTTGCGCAGCAGCTCCACCACTGCCACCGTGCTGGCGCCGATGCGCAGGCCGCGCAGCAGGAAGCGGACCAGCTTATCCAGCGACTCCCGGTTCACCGTCATCAACTGGGACCAGCGCAGAGGAGTTTCAGGTTGGCGGAGCAGCCGGCGGCAGCAACCGCTCGATCGCTTCCGGGGCCACGCCCACCTGCTGAGCGATCAGCAGCACCAGTTGCTCCAAGCGAACGAGGCGCTGCTCCAGGGCCTGGAGCTCAGCGGTGCCGGCCTTGCCGCCCGTTGCCCCCGTGCCCTTCCCAGCTGAGGGGGCTTTGGTCTTGGGAGGGGGCAGCAGGGACAGGGGCGGCGGGCCGTTGGGATCTGCCAGCAGCAGCCCCACCATCACGTCCTTCCGGGCGCGCTTGGCCACCTTGATCCCCCTCTGTGCGCAGAGCTCCTGGAGGACATCGCCTTTCAGGGCCAGGAGCTGGGCTTCCGTGGCGGGCGCGCCCCCCTCGGGCTGGATCAGGGCGCGGGGTTCCTCGACGGCGGTGGCGCCATCGCCCAGCTCTTCCGCCAGGCCGCGATAGAGCCGGGCATCGGCCTGGGCCAGCTCACGCAGGGCGGAGCGCATGGTGTCGGCGATCTCACCCATGGTCGTTGGCTCCCTTGGCTTGATCCTGGGGCTGCGGCTGGCTCCCGTTCGTGCTGACGTCGATGGGCCCCGGCACACCGCCCCCGGGCGGTGGGGTTGTCGCAACTGCGGGGCCGTGGCCATTGCCGCCTGGTGGGGGTAGCGGCGGCGTGCCCAGCAGATCTTTCGATTTGTCGATCAGCTGCTGCTGCTTCTGTTTGAGATCGCCGAGGCGGTCCTTGGTGCGGCCCCAGCGATTGATGAAATGAATCACGGCCCGCATCAAATCACCGAGATAGCCGCCGCCTTGAAACGTATGGCGCCCTTTCTTGTACCTGCTGAAGCCATTCACCAGATCATCGCCCGCATCTTCGATGTCACCGGCGATGGCCGTCACGATCTCCAAGAGCTCGTAGAGCTCCTTGCGCTGGGGCAGGTCACGGCTGGCCAGGGCCGTGATTCGTTCCTTGAGGAGTGCGGTTTCATCCTTGGCCTTGTTGGCCAGGCGCCGATGCTGGGCGCGGCTGCGCATCAAGCTGGAGTAGCAATTCCTCAGCTCCAGATAGGTGCTATTGAGCACCTCGCGTTCCAGTGGTTCCGGATCTGGCGGAAAATCAGAGGTTGGGGGCAGGAAGACCATGCCAGGCAGCACATCGGCTTCCATCTTCCGAATGCAGCTGCAAGGTGCGGCGATTCACAGGAGGCTGGATCTATGCGTGTGGTGAATAGTTCCGGAATCATCCCGCGTGGTGACTGAGGCGTGAGGTATGTGGAAGGAGCTGCAGATCTGCAGCAATCTTCACAATGTCGCCGGAATCGTCCGAACAATGCGGAAGCAGTCCGCCCAATGCCGCCAACGTTTCCTCACGCCGAGTCAGTCCGAGGCCGTTGCCACGGTCTCGGGCCATGCTTCAGAAGCGAAGTCGGCCGACCAACTCCTGGCCTGAAGCCACTCAACCGTTCACCTCATCAATGGTGATCTCCTGCTCCCAGGCTTTGGCGATCGAGCGATCAAGTCGCCGCAGCAGTGCCACAAAGCTTTCCCCCTCGCGTCGCACCAGCATCACCGGACAGTCGTAACTGGTGCTGGCGGAGGCCACACACTCGATCGGACCGACACGCCCTACCGTGATGTCGCCGCCTTCTTCCAAGATCGCTTCGATGTTGGGGTAGGCCATGTAATGGGTGGCGTAGGGAGCTTGGGGGGCTGTCAGTCGGCTGGTTCTGAGAACTGCAGCATCAACGTCGAGGCACTGAGCGGCGAGGGGCGAAATCCAAGCGAGCGGTAGAACGCAGCCGCCTGCTCGTCGATCGCGTGCACCAGCAGGGCTCTGGCGCCGATCAGGCGTCTGGCGGCAAGGCTGCGCCGCAGCGCATCGGCCACCAGGGCGCGGCCCAGGCCCTGGCCTTGCTGGCGACGATCCACCGCCAGGCGCCCTAAGACCACAACGGGAAGGGGGTCGGGCATGTTGCGTCGCAAGGCACCAGGCACCTCCGCCAGCACGATCGCCCCAGCCGACAGGCAGGCGTAGGCGATCACGGCGTTGCCCTCGTCTTGGCAAAGCACCACCGTGCGCGACACCCCTTGGCGCTCATTGGCCAGGGCCCGTTGCTGCAGCCAGCGATTCAACGCGGCGTTGCCGCAGTCGAAGCTTTCCAGCTGATGCTGGGCTCCGATGGGCTCAGGCGGACGCATGCCAGGGCTGCGGCATGGCGAGCAGACGCTCGATGCTGGCCTGATCCTGGCCGGCAGCGCCGGAATCCTCGAGATCAGCCAGCAGGGCCGTGGTCTGCTCCGGCGTCAGGGAAAACAGCGTGCGATCGAGGAGCACATCCCGCGCCCGCTCCTGGCAGCTGCGCAGGATGAATTCGGTGCGGCTGATCCCTTCCGCTGCAGCGGCCTGATCAATCAGCTGGCGCTGCTCAGCCGAGGCCCGCAGCTGCAGCACCTGATCGCGCGCCATGACCCTCCGCTCTGGCTGTCATGACATTGTAATGCGCCCGTTTAGGCCGGTTGGTACACCGCCAGGGCAGCCTGCAGCCGCTCCTGATGCTCCTGGCGCAGCTCCGCCGGATCTTCGATGCGGATGCCGGCCCCAAACCCGAACAGCCAGTTGCGCAGATCGATGTCGGCCGCCACGGTCCAGCTGGGCAGATCCAGCTCCACCGGATAGGGATGGCTGTCGGCAGGGGAGCCAGGCTCCAGCACGTGCGGCGCCTCGGGGTGAAACCACCACGTATCGCCCGACAGGGGCCGCGACAGGCGGGTGTGCTCGATCGGGTAGCGCTGCAGGCCCTCGCGGATGAAGGCAAAGCACCAGCCCTGACAGCAGAAGCGCAGCGTCACCAGCTGCTTGGCGCGGATCCGGGCATTGGGGCTGGCAAGCCGCAGCTGGCTCTTGAGGTCATGGCCGAAATAGATGCCGCCGCTGTGGTGCAACAGCAGCTCCAGGCGCCGCAGGGCCTGGCTGTGGGCCTCGTCGCTGCGCCGGTTGCCCCGTTCGCTGCGGCGCAGGGCCAGACGGTCAATCCGTTCGCTGCGGATCAGGCCCACGCCGGTGCCGATCGCGTCTTCCTCGAACACCAGATACCAGACCCTAGCATTGTCCAGACAGAAAGTAATTGGAGCGCTCGCAGAGCGCAAGCAAGTCACCCCAGCCCCTGGGGCCTGTCGTCATCGACCTGATGCAGGGGATCAGCCGGCAGCGGCGCCCACGCAACCCGGAGAACCAGCCGCGCCTGCGGCGCCCACCCTGGCCCCAGCGGCTTACCGGGAGTTACTTGCAAATACCGGGGGATACTTTGCACGATTAGCAATAGCGAATGTGGCGTGCGGGAGTTGCAGCCGCAAGCCGTCTACATGTTTACAGATGCCCTAGGATGGTGGCGTTGAAGCATGGAGGCCCATGGGCCAAGACCCAGCGCTCACCCGCCTGGTGAGCTGCAGGGTGAGCAAGGCAGACGACGCCTTCCTCTCCCAGATCGGAGGCGGCAGCAGCAGCACCGGCATCAGAAAAGCAATCGGAATCGCCAAGCAAGCAAATCGAACCGGGGGGATCGGCATGGCCGCAAGCTCAGTCGGAGACGTGCTGCGACAGGTGGCGGCTCAGCTTGATGCTGCTGATGCTGCCCGCGCTGCAGATGTCACCAGCACCCCCAGCGGCGCCGGCTGGCTGCCCCAACCAAGCCCGGAGCTGATCATCGGCTTCCACGAGGCCATGCCCACCGCCGTGCTGGCGATGCCCACCGGCCTGATGGCCTGGGGCAAAGGCCCCGGCGGCGAAGAGTGCAGCCTCGTGGTTGACGCCGCCAACGGCCAGCTCGGTCTGGCCGATGCCGGCAATCCCACCAACGTGATGGTGCCCCTCGAAGGACTGGCCGACCTGGCCGCCATCGCCGATGCCCTCGCCCAAGCCCATCACCTGGCCCGTCTGGCCGCCGCTCAGGGCAAGCCGATCATCAGCGCCGTGGCGAAGTGCCCTGGACTGCAGCTGCAGATCCGACCGGCCGATGCCAAAGGGATGGCCGTGATCGAGGTGGCTGGCGCTGCGATCCAGATGCCTCCGCTGGTGTTCTTGCAGCTCATGGCCGAAGCCAGCAGCCTGCTGGCCCGCGAGGTGGCTCGGAGCGTGGATCAGCGCCAGAGCCTGGAGCAACTGCTCCCGGTGCGCCCTGTCCTAGTCGGGGAGAGGAGCCATGGCGAAGGCTGACCTCAACCAGCGCCCAGAGCAAGCGCTGCGGCGCCGTGGGATGTTTGCTCCGGCAACCGCCAACAGCGACGCGCGAACGGTTGACCTGGTGTGGAGCACCGGCGCCCCGGTCAATCGCTCCGACTGGATGGGCAACAGCTTCATCGAGGAGCTGAGCATGGCCCCCGGAGCGGTCCGCCTCGACCGGCTGAACGCCGGAGCACCACTGCTCAACAGCCACGAGAACAGCAGCCTCGCGGCTGTGATCGGCGTGGTTGAGCGCGCGTGGATCGAAGGCGGCGAAGGCCGCGCAACGGTCCGATTCAGCGACCGCCCCGACATCGAGCCCATCTGGCGCGACGTCCGGTCAGGAATCCTCCCAAACGTCAGCGTCGGCTACCGGACGCACCAAACCGAGCGCGATGAATCCGGCACTACACCGGTGGAGCGCGCCGTCGATTGGGAACCACTCGAGCTGTCGCTCGTGGCAATACCCGCCGACCCCGGAGCCCAGACCAGAAGCCACCCCAACCCATCCAACAAGAAGGACAACATGGCCAACACCGCCATCGACAACGACCAACAGACCGAGAACCTGCCCCTTGACCGCCGCGAGCGCCAGCGCTGCGCCCAGATCCTTGACGCCTGTAGAAAGGCTGGCCTGGATCCCGAGGTAAGTCAGCAGCTGATCACCGACGGCGTGCCAATTGACCAGGCCCGCGCCCTGATCATCGACGCGTTTCACCACGCGACACACGACGGTCAGCCGCAATGCCAGCGCCGGTTCAGCGACCCGGCCAACGACTACACCAGCAGCAGCCAGACCACGTTGCAGCGTGGCATTGAGGCCGCAATCGTTCGAGGTGAAGACCAGATCCTCGCCGAACTGCTCCGCGCCGAAGGCGTGCGCGGCCGTGGCGCGTTCGAGCTGGTGGAGCGTGCCATGCACGCAACGACCGACTTGCCCCTGTCGCTGACCAGCAGCCTGGATCTCCGGCTGCAGCAGCTGTACCCCACCTGGCAAGGTGGAATCATGTTCGCCGCTGATGTTCGGCCGATCAGTGATTATCGCCCTTACGGCGTTGTGGATACCGGACTGGTGGGAACTGCCAAAAAGGTCAAAGAAGGTGGTGAAACTCCCTACACAACGATCAAGGAGTCAGGCATCACAACCCGTGCAAATCGTTTCGTTCATGCCCTCGCATGGAGCTCTGAAGCGCAGGCTAATAATTCCTTCCTAGGAGGCCTCCGCCAAGGCGGCGACGAGCTTGGGATGGGTGCCATTGACGCCGAAAAGAGCGAGCTGATCTATCTGCTCGAAGGAACCGCCAATGGCGGCACATGCGCTGATGGCCAGGCGTTGTTCCACAACAGCCACAACAACGCGGTCGCCAGCGGTCCCATCGGCATCGACAAGCTGGGCCAGGCTGTCGCACTACTCCGCGCTCAGAAGTCTGTCGGCGGTCGTTTCATCGACCAGCAGCCCGCCATGATCCTCTGCGGCACCGGGGCAGAGATGACACTGCGGCAACTGCTCAGCAGCGCAATGATCCCCAACCAGCCCAGCAGCGTTAATCCGTGGGCAGGCAATCTGCAAATCGAAGTGGAGCCCCGTCTGGGTGATTCCTATTGCTATCTGTTATCTGCTGGCCCGCGTCGCCCGCTGGAGCTTGGCCGCCTTTATCCCGCGCCCAGAATCACATCCACCGTTGACTTTGAGACCGGAGCGTTCAAGACAAAGGCCGAACATAGTTTCGGCGTCGCTGTAACTGAATACCGCGCAATCGTGCGAATCAAGCTCAGCGCCTGATCAACCCCGGCGCCCTGGGGCGGCACTTCGCCGCCCTTGTCCGAGGCCACAGGGGGCTGTTGGCCGGCGCCAAAGGGGCGGGGGGATCGTCCATCCTCCCGCCTGCCCCAAAAAAAGACCCCGCGACGGCCGCCACAGCCATCACGGGAAAGACAAAACCCTTTGATTCGTGAGGCAATTCTATGTCACCAACGGAATGGGTCGCCGACCCAAGCGCGACCCTCGAATGGTTCCGGGCAGAGCTGGCCGATGCCCACGGCATTGAGCCCTGGCCTGGCTGCCATCACGCCATCACAGCCCTGGAGCGTGCCCTCAGCCTGCCATCAGCAATCCGAAGCGACTGGCGGCAGCAACTCATTCCCATGCTCAAAGGGATCGGACCCCTGCTTCCTGGCGGCCCCGACAAGCGGCCACTCGTGGGGAATGAATGGGACGATCACCCTGGCTTGAGCACCACGCAACTGCAGGCAGCGGCGCCTTCCTGCGTCTGCTGGCACATCGGCGCATCTGAGACCCACATCGGCATCGACATCGACGGCACAGCGCCTGCCGCGTTCTGCCAGTCCCACGGCTGCGACCCGTTCAGCGCCGATACCTGGCGGATCATCCGAACGAGTGACGCCAAGCGGCTGAAGCTGGTGTTCACCGTCACGCCAGAGCAGAAGGAGGTGCTCGCGGCAGCAACTCAAAAGAGCGTCAAGTTCGCCGGCCGTGAGGTGGCCTTGTTCGCCGCACACGGTCATCAGATCATCGTCTGCGGCGACCATTTCACCAAGGAATCCAACTACACCGAGCAGGACGACCAGTACGCCTGGTCAGGCCGTGCACCAGCTGAAGCCCAGCCGTTGCCGCCCAAATGGTTCGCGCTGCTGACTGGCCTGTTCTGCGGCGATCGCCCGCTAAAGCCGGCTACGCGGCGAACGGTGACGCCCTCAAAGCGCAGCAGCAGCACCAGCGGCTGGAGCAACAGCAGCACGCGGCAGCCGTGCCCGGTCTGTGGGCGCTCTCACAGCGGTGCCTGTGCCATCCACGGTGACGGTGAATCGGTCTGGTGCTGCCACGGCGAGACATGCAGCGCACCGGACTGCAGCAAGCCCGGCGAGCGGATCACTGGCCGCGACGGTCGCGCCTGGGGCTACGTCCGCACCGAGGAGCACGACTGTTTCGGCGAGCGGTCGCTGTTCAAGCTCCACAAGCCCCGCAGCCGTCCCGCCCACGCCGCCAATGCGACGGCCGCACCCCAGCTGGCCCCAGCAGAAGCTGCTGCAGATCATGCTGAGCCGGCTGCAGCTGCACCATCAGCCGGCAGCGTGGTGAGCAAAAAGACCCGAGTGGGAAGCGAGGAGGTGCTCACCCTGCTGCCCTACTACTTGGGGCAAATCCGGCTAAACGTCCGCAGCGGGGAGGTGCACAGCAGCGCCAAGGGTGTCATCAGCGCCAACGAAATCAGCCGGCTCTATCTGGAGCTGAGCCGGCCGTTTGAGGTGTGGCCAAAGGATGCCACCGCCGACGGCATCACCCTGCTGGCCAGCCGCAACCCGTTCGATCCGGTTCGGGAATGGCTGGAAAGTCTGGAAGCAGAACCGCTGCCTCTGGAGCAATGGCATCGCCTGGATCAGCACATGCTCGGCATTGACGACCCGATCGCCGCAAGCTTCCTGCCCCGCTACCTGATCAGCGCGGTGGCCCGGACCATGGAGCCCGGCTCCTACACCCGCCAGACGCCGGTGTTGATCGGTGCTCAGGAGCGCGGCAAGTCAGAGCTGGGCCGAATCCTGTTCGGGGCAGAGAACTGGGTCGAAGGTGTCGGAGCCCTCGACCGCGACGCACTGATGAAGTCGCACACGGCCTGGGGCGTTGAGCTGGCCG
>CAIZQU010000047.1 GCA_903935205.1 uncultured cyanobacterium
GATCAGGCCTACCGCCGCTGCATCTTCCATGCCCGCACCTACCTGCAGCCCACCCTGTTCAAGCCGCTGCGGGAGTGGCTGGAGAACCAGTATGTGAACAACGTGCTGCTGCCGCTCACCAACCGCTGGAGCGATCAGGTGAGTCAGCTCAGCAGCTGGAGTTCGAACACCTTGCCGCGGCAGAAGGAGTTCCACATGCGCTTTGTGCATGCACCGCTGGGCGCCAAGAGCCTCAAACGCCTGTTTGTGGTGATCTCCGATGCCCTGCGCTATGAGGCCGCCCGCGACTTTGCCGATCGCCTCAACGCTCAGGCGGGCAAGGGTTGGAAGGCGGAGGTGGATGCCCTGCTGGGGGTGCTGCCCTCATATACCCAGGCGGGCATGGCAGCCCTGCTACCCGGTGCGCAGCTGGGCATCAATCCCGCGGATGGCACCGCCGTGGTTGACGGACAAAGCGCCACTGGAACTGACAACCGCGACAAGATCCTCAAGGCCTACGCCAATGGACGAGCCAAGGCGATTCAGGCGGAAGACTTCCTCAACCTGCCCACCACCAAGGAGGGAGCCGAGCTGATCAAGGAGCACGACCTGATCGTTGTGTACCACAACCGGATCGATCGGATCGGCGATAAGCGCGACACGGAAGCCGACACCTGTCAGGCGGTGGAGCAGGCCTTCGAGGAGCTGGACGCGATCCTGCGCAAGATCAGCAGCCTCAAGGGCAGCCAGGCCGTGATCACCGCTGATCACGGCTTCCTGTTCCAGCAGGAACCGGTGGATGCCAACGACCGCTCAGAGTTCCCCGCGGCCAAGGAGCTCACCTTCAAGAACCGTCGCTTTGCCCTGGGCAGCGGCATCAAGCCGAGTGCCGGGCAGAAGGTGTTCACCGCCTCGGAGCTGGGCCTTACTGGCAACTGGGAGGCTGTGTTCCCGCTGGGCCTCGATCGCTACCCCCGCTCAGGCTCCGGCTCACGCTTCGTGCATGGAGGCACCTCCCTGCAGGAGGTGGTGGTGCCAGTGATCCGGCTCAAGCGGGAACGCAAGGACGAGAGCCGCGTGGTGGAGGCCGAGCTGTTGCGGGTGCCCGCCAAGATCACCATGGGCAAAGTGAGCTTCGGGCTGTTCCAGCTGGAGCCGGTGGAGGCCAAAAAGCGCCTGCTGCTGCAGCTGCGCATCGGCCTCTACGCCAAGGCCGATGGTGCCTTGCTCTGCGCCCACCGCACGGTGCTGCTGGATTCTGCCGCCAGCGAGGCCCGCGAGCGGGAGCAGCAGGTGGTCCTGGAGCTATCCAACGCTGCCGGGGACTACAACAACCAGACCCTGGAGCTGCGACTGGAACAACTGCTAGACGGTGTCAGCCAGCCCCAGGCCTACAAGACTGTGGAACTGAAGCTGCAGCGGCCCTTCGGCAGCGACTTCGACGACTTCTGAACCCCACCATGGCCACCAGCGCACCCCCTGCAGCCCCCAGCCCCCTGGATCAAAAGATCCTGGAGCACTTCCCTGGGCTGGTGGTGCGCAAGGACCTCACCACCGAGCTCAAGCAAAACGCGGTGGTGCCCACCTACGTGCTCGAGTACTTGCTCGGTCAGCACTGCGCCACTGACGATCCAATCCTGATCAGCGAAGGCCTGGAGTCGGTGCGGCGGATCCTCGCCAAGCACTACGTGCACCGCAACCAGGCGGAACTGGTGAAATCCACGATCAAGGAGCGCGGCACCCACAAGGTGATCGACAAGCTCACCGTGGAGCTCAACGAAAAGGGTGGCTTCTACGAGGTGGAGTTCACCAACCTCGGGCTCAAAAAAGTCCCGATCGACGTCGACTTCATCAAGCGCTACCCCAAGTTGCTGGTGGGGGGTATCTGGGCGATCACCGATGTCGAGTACGAACTCCCCACCGATCCCAAGGCCAGCCCCTGGCAGATCTCCAGCGTCAAGCCAATCCAGGTGGCCGGCGTTAACCACGAGGAATTTCTGGAGGCCCGGGCGCAATTCACCACCGATGAGTGGATGGATGTGCTCATGCAGAGCGTGGGCTTCAACCCAGAGCCGTTCACTCGGCGGGGCAAGCTGCTCACCCTGATCCGGCTGATCCCCTTCTGCGAGCGCAACTACAACCTGCTGGAGCTGGGGCCCAAAGGCACAGGTAAGTCGCATGTGTACGCCGAGTTTTCGCCCCACGGCATGTTGATCTCGGGTTCGGAGGTCACCGCTCCAAAGCTGTTCGTGAGCAACGCCAACGGCAAGATCGGCCTGGTGGGCTACTGGGACTGCATCTGCTTCGACGAGTTCGCCGGCAAGGACAAGAAGGTCGACAAGACACTGGTCGACATCATGAAGAACTACATGGCCAACCGCACCTTCTCGCGGGGCATCGAGCAGCTCTCCGCTGAGGCGTCGATGGTGTTCATGGGCAACACCCAGAAGTCGGTGGCCTACATGCTCAAGCACTCCCACTTCTACGAGCCGCTGCCCGACAAATACATCGACTCGGCGTTCCTCGATCGCATCCATGCTTTCAACCCCGGCTGGGAGGTGCA
>CAIZQU010000048.1 GCA_903935205.1 uncultured cyanobacterium
ACAAGTCAATCGCCTCGATTCATCGTGGCTGCAAGAGGTGCATCTGCGCCTCTCGAATGACAGTCCGTCATTCCACCCTGTTCACCCTCTGATCAGGGCATTCGGGCCTCGGGTTTTACACCACTCAAAGGGACGCGGCCCTGCCGGATCTTCTGGAGCCGGCCACGGCAGCCCCACTGATCAGCGAGCCCTTTCCCCACCAGGACCTGGTCGACTGGTTGCTGACGCATCTGGCGGAGCCAATCACCCTCTCCGACATGGAGGAGCGGAGCCACTTCTCCCGCCGTTCGTTGCAGTATGCCTTCAAGCAACGCTTCGGCTGCGGGCCCATGCAGTGGCTGCGGCAACAGCGGCTGGCCAAGGCCAAGACCCTGCTAGAAGACCCGCTGTGCCACCTGGGTCTGCGGGAGGTGTCCCAGACCTGTGGCTATCTGTCGCAATCCTCCTTCGGCCGCGATTTTCTGGCCCGCTACGGGAAAAGCCCCTCTCGGATCCGACGCCGGCTCCGGAATGGGGCGCTTGCGGACTCGCTCGCAGGGGGGGTGCCCCCCCTCAGCCGCCCACGTCCAAGGTGGGCGGCTGAGGGGGACACCCAAGGGAGCGGACTCAGCCGAGTGGGTTCCGGCGGCGCAGCTTTCTGGAGGCTCCAAAGGCGGCCGCCACACCCAGCACAGGCAGAGGGCCAGGAACCGACGTGGTCGTGGTGTCCGTGAGGGAAACACCGGAGAGCAGCGAAAAAGGAGGACCTCCAACGGGCGTCCCTTGGGCCAAGAAGGAGAGGAGCTGCGACGTGCTGGTGGCAGTGAAGGTCATGGTTTGTGATTGCCAGGCACTGATGGGATCGCCGGCCGCCACGGTCATGATGGCGGAATCAACCAGGGGGCTGCTGCCAAACCCAACCCTCCACCACGAGGTGATTTGGAGGTCAGGATCCGGCGCGTACTGACCGGCCGCCTGGGAGAACGACAGCTCGTAGGTGTGACCCGGGATCAAACCATTCACCGTTTGCTCCATAGTGTTACCGAATCTTGGATCTGAATCGATGTTGAGGAACCATCCCGAACCATCCACACTCGAGACGGAGGTTACATTGGGCACATTCATGTAATGTCTGACACCAGTATTTCCGGCCCACAGAGCTTGATCTAGATCGATAGAAATAGCAGTGCCATCACCAACAACACCTCCCCAGAAACCCAAACCAATAGTATTATATGCTTTTGGAGTCCATCCCGGAATATTTGTGGAATTTACAGACAACAACCCGGATTTTGCCGTGCCAATCGACGGAACCGGCACAAAACCACCATTCGTGACCAGGTTGGCATGGGCGGGTGCAGACAAGGCGACAGCTAGGGACGGCAGAGCCACGACGCCAACGGCCGCTTGTTTCAGGGTGGTGATCAACTGGCGGGAGGTTGAATTGACTAGAAAATGAAGCCTTTTCGTGAGCAGAGCTGGTGTGGGCATTGGATCAGGGATGAAGCCGAGAGCGTCGCCTGCGCAGAAGCAAGCATTATTAAAACTAACGGTGAAATCTCCCCATAGATGCCGCATTTAGCAGAAAGAACAAGTCGTGTCGCATTTTGGAAACAGGTACCCGTTCAGAGGGCGTGACGGCTCGGGGCGACCACCGGTTCTGCCGAGCCCTTGACGGCAGCCCCGATTCCCAGTTGCATCTCAGGCAGAGACTGCATGCGATGGACACCGCGCCGGCCGGGATTCCATAAGCCGACTGGCTGGCAACCCCAGCCAGCGTCAGAACGTTGATCCTGGCCCTGCAGCAGGAGATTCAAGCTCTCAGGCGGGAGAACGACGAGCTCCGTAGCCAGCTCACAGCCTTGGCCACCGAGCTGGGACAGATGCAGGAGCGGATCGGCCGCAGCTCGCGCATTTCATCTAGGCCACCCTCCAGTGACGGCCCAGGGTTCAAGCCGCCGGAACGTCGCAAGAGCAGTGGCCGCAAGCGCGGCGGTCAACCCGGCCATCCCGGATCCGGACCTGAGCTGCTGCCGATCGAGCGGGTGGATGAGGTGGTGGAACACCACCCGGACGCCTGCCGCCGCTGCAGCACGTTGCTGGATGGAGAGGATCCGGCGCCCGTGCGCCATCAGGTGATCGAGATCCCGCCGATCACGCCGCTGGTGATCGAGCACCGGCTGCACCGCTTGGTGTGTCCCTGCTGCTCCACCAGCACCTGCGCCACGCTGCCGGCGGATGTGGAAGCCAGTCCTTACGGCCCCCGGCTCAGTGCCCTGGTAGGTCTGCTGGGCAGTGCCTTTCCTTTGAGTTTCAGCAAGACGCAGGCGCTGCTTGATCAGCTGCTGGGGGTCGAGATCAGCCGTGGGGCGATTACAACAATTCGCCAGCGCTTGAGCGCAGCCTTGGAGCAACCGATGGCAGAGGCACTGGAAGCGGCCCGAGAGCAGCCGGTGGCCTACGTGGATGAAACCGGCGCCCCCACAGGCAACGCGGATGGCGGTAATCCCACGGGAAGGCGGGGCTGGCAATGTGGCATGGCTCGCGTCCCCGCGAGTGGTGTAATTCCCCCGGCACCCCCACCCCGGCGTAGCCGGGGTGGGCCGCGCACCTCAGACGCTCGGCTCCAC
>CAIZQU010000049.1 GCA_903935205.1 uncultured cyanobacterium
ACAAGTCAATCGCCTCGATTCATCGTGGCTGCAAGAGGTGCATCTGCGCCTCTCGAATGACAGTCCGTCATTCCACCCTGTTCACCCTCTGATCAGGGCATTCGGGCCTCGGGTTTTACACCACTCAAAGGGACGCGGCCCAATCGGGATCCTCACCGGCCGCGATCCGTTCGTTGCGCCATCGCTCTTCCCGTTCCTGAGTCTTGGCGCGATCCAGTTCCAGCAATCGCTCAGCGATGAGTTGCTCCATCCAGCGCTTGGGGGTGCCGCGGATGGCCTCCTGCAGTTGATCCGCCAGCAGGCGACGATCCAGGCTGCGCTGGGGAGCGGCATCCGCCACGGCCCTGGCCAGGACACCGATCAGGTCGCCATCACTGGGGTAGCGCAGGCCCACCTGCCGGGAACGTTCCAGCACCTGGCGATAGAGCTGGCGGGGGTCCTCCGCCTGTGGAAGCCGCGCCTCCAGGCCATGGATGTCCTCGGCCAGATGCTGCCGATCCGCTGTCTCAGCCATGGCCGCCACCCCGGTGCCGCGGAGGGCTTGCCCTGTGAGGCATCCGTTCCTCGCCTTCCGGCTGGCAGGTGGAGCGGCGTTGCCAGGGTCGATGGCCGTAGTGCCGGGCCCAATGCCAGAAGGTTCCGGCGCCCACGCTGCCGTTGCCGCTGCGCGCCACCTGGGCCACCTGCCAGCCGCAGCAGGCGGAAGGGCTGTGGGCTTCCATCAGGGCAATGGCCAGATCCGCATCCGCACCGGCCTGCTCGCAGGCAGCGATCAGCCCCCAGAGCACATTGCGATGGATCGCATAAGTGTTGTGTCCAGGCGTCCGCCTGGGAATGCGGGCCAGTGCTGCCTGGATTTCAGCCACGCCGCGGCTGGGCTGCCCGGACGTCGAGCCGGGGCGCGGGCTTGGCCAACTCCGCCTAGATCGCACAGGTGCTGGCCGAGCTGCGCGGGCAGCAGGCGCCGCCGCTGGCAGCAAACAGGCAGCAATCCGCTCGATCGGATAGCGATCGTCACGGCACTCGAGCAGCTCAACCCTGGCGACGGGACGATCGTCGCCCCCGATGTAGGCAAAGCCGGGCAGCCGCATCACACGGCTGGCATCCCTGCAGTGGGGATCAGAGCCGGCATGGGCGATCAGCCTGGCCTGCATCGGGGCCCACAGCTCCGGCGCCACCGCTGGCTCCAGAACCCAGTACAGATGCGCGCTGCCGCCCCCGGTCGAGACGGTGAGCGAGGGACGGGGCAGGCCCAGCGGCCGCCAGGCCTGCAACTGCCAGTCGAGCGGGCGGTCATCCCATTCGATGAACAAGGCGCGGCAGTGTCGGATCGAGCGGGCGTTGTCGCCGCCGTCATTGATCACCAGATAGATGCCGCGGCCTTCCCGCTGCCACTGCTGCGCACGCTTCAGATCCCAGCCGCCACGGCGTGCGCCGATCTCACGCTTGCGGAGGCTGTGCTTGTGGGGGAAGGCCCGCAGCCGTGCCATGGCCGGCTCCTTGCCCAGTGCCCGCAAAAACCGGCAGGCACTGTGATAATCAACCTGTCGATGCCCAGCAGCATCCGACAGGAACCCTGGTGAGTTCCCTGACATGGTGGTTCGCTGGGGTCAGGAGTGGCTGCTGTCGCTGCCTGAAGCGGCGGCGATCCTCAGGGGCGAGGGTTGCCGGCGTTGCAGCCGGCCGCGACGATTCAGAGCCTGAAGGCAAAGCGGCAGGTTCCACACCCGCGGACTGTTGCTGTGGACGCCGTGTCGCCAGTGCTCGCCCAGCACCAGCACTTCGTCGCGATCGGCGTAGCGCTTGAGGGAATCCGGGCTTATCCCCAGCTCACGGGCGGCCTGGCCGGTGGGCAGCCAGCGGGTCTCGGTTGACGTTGTCATCGCCGTCACCATCAGGCTCCCGCCTGGCGACCGCGTTCCTTCAGCACCCGGCGCAGGGTGCTGGAGAGCGGATCACTGTTCTGTGGGGCAGCCATCTGTCGCAACCAGACCTCCTGCTCAGGCTGGTTGTCACTGCAGGCGATCACGTGCCTGGCGAAATCAAAGACTTCCGGCAGCACGTCGTAACGACGGCCATGCAGGAAGCGCGGAACGGTGCGGTGCGGTTTGGACATGGGCGGAATCGGGAACGGAAACAAGAGCTGCCCGATCAGGTGCAGCGGATCGGCTTGTTCCCGCGCAGCCTCAGGTGCTGCATCGCCCGTGAGTCAGCCCATCACCGCGGAACTGTGATGGCGCACCGGCAGGAGCCGAGGCCCCCTTGGATGGATCGAAGATCCGCCGCGAGCAACAGTGTTGCCGCACGGTGGATACCCCCAACCTTGCGTCTCATGAGTGTACGGGCTGGAGCCTGCTGCAGCAAGCCTGTAGCCGCTACTGCTGGTGGTGAAAACCGACCCTTGGGTCTCGAATCCACCAGATGTGGATGGAGCGATCGTCGTCTTGAGCGGACAGATCCAGACAGAGGCGGACAGAGATGGACGGGATCGGCCAACACTGGATCGTGAGCGGGTCTGATCACGTCATCGCCCTGGCGTGCAGCGATTGGGTTCGTTGGATCGCCGCGGCCACAGCTTCATCCAGTGTGTCGGCGTCCGTCCAGTGGCCGTAGTGATTCACATGGGTCTGCAGGCTGTGGCCCATCAGAGCAGCAGTCACCCTGGGGCTCAGGCCATAGAGCTGGGCGGCCCGCAGGGCAAAGCCGTGGCGGCAGGAGTACACCGAGAGCTTCCCGCCGGTCGCGGCGATCTCCTGCCGGAGGCTGCTCCACTGAGGCCTTCGCTTCAGGTAGGTCGCCAGTGCTGTCGCCGTCGTGGCATCGCTGTTTCCGAGAGGTGGCAACGCATCGCCGATCGCCAGTCGGCCGATCAGACGCTGGGCCAGCCCAGGCATGCCGAGCGGATCCAGGCCCGAGAGTTCCCGCGGCTTGGTCATCCCCCGGCTGGTGCGCTTCTGATACTCCACCCGCAGCTTCTGCCCGCTCACCCGCAGGTAGCGGAGCTCCACCGGCCGCAGCCCGAAGGTGGCCATCAGCTGAACCGCGAAGCGCCAGCGGGGATCCGGGATCCCTTCCAGCAGTCGGGCCAGCTGTTCGTCCTTGAGGGGGGTGGCGGGATTCTTTTGCGCGGCATCGCGCCGGCCGATGAGTGGCACGAGGTCATCAGGAGGGCCCCAGCGAGCTGGCGCGCCCATCTGACCAACGGCGTACCGGAGGAGCTGGGCGGCGTACATGATTCGCAGGCGTCGGCCAGGGCTCCCCGGAGCGCCGCCGTAGGTGTCCCGCAGCGCCGCCAGCACGGATCGTCCATCCCGCGGAATCGGCCTGGTGCGCACCACCTCCCGCACCTGGTTGAGCACGGGCCGGTACAGGCGCTCAAAGGTGCTGGGGCGGACATCGCCACTGTCGAGCACCTTGTACTTCTCGAAGCGCTGCATGACCAGCTCCCAGTCGATGCGGCCCTCGCCACGGGCCACCGGGGACGACACCAGCTGTTGGGCCTCCTTGATCGAGAGCCCCGCGCTCTCCATCCGCTCGCGCAGTTCCTTGATCTGACTGAGGGCGGATGTGGTGCTGGCCGGGCTCCAGGGGAGATCAAGGGTCACGCTGCTGCGCGTGCCGTCATCGAATCGACGGGTCAGCTGAATCCGACCGCTCATCTCCCGCACGCTCCAGCCGAGCCCGTGCTCCCGCTTGATGGCATCTCGCAGGGTGATCACCCAGCGGGGGCTGGAGGAAGGCATCAAGGCGCCCGGTCACTTCGCGCAGATTCTCGCGCAGAATCGCGCGAACATGCCCATGCAAGCCTCAGCAACAGCGCTCCCGCCAAAGGGAAAACCCTTGCTGTGGCTTGCTTTTTGAAGACGCCCCCTGATGGATTCGAACCATCGACCGGCTGCTTAGAAGACTCAGGGTGTAATCCCTGTAATCCCTTGCTGCATCTGGTAGTTGTGGCTCTAGTGCTTTGGGTGTGAGAAGGTATGTGAGAAGTTTTCCTGGTTTCACGCGCCCCGGGCGCCTGGGCGATCTCTGGACTTCGAGCAGCTGCTTCCAGGGCAGCTGCTCGATAGAGGGGATTGGAGAGGCATGCGCGCATGCGCCCCGGAGGCTGCGGCGGAGTTAGAGAGCTGCGCTGGATGCGCTAACGCCCCATCCCCCTTATTCAATGGAAGGGCCGGTTCCTTGAGCAAGGCGAAGGCTTAATCAAGGTTCCCGCGGAAGTGGTCCTGTCGATGTGCGGCGCCAAGTCACCAATCCGCTTTGATCGCTCTTCTCCACAGCGCCGGGCTTGCCGATGTCAGCCGTGCCACAAGTTCTGCGGGCACCGGCAAGGCTCCGTTCGGCAGCGGCCGTCCTTCAGCGTGCCACGGCTGTGCCGTGGCGTGCATCGGCCAGCCGCCGCCGCCCTCCGCTCCGGGGCCGGTGTGGGGTGGCGGGCTCAGCTGCTCTCCCGCGGCTGCGGTGGCCGAAGGGCTGGTCACCGGCGGTAGCTGCCATAGGGGCCCCAGCGTTTCTCTCGCAGCTGCGCGGCGGGGGCGGGTTGATTCGGCCCAGATCTGATGGTCTTGATTCTCAGCGAGCCGGGGCTCCTCTAAGGAGCTCAGTTTTTCGTGAATCCATTGCATTGCAGTGGTTCTGCTGCCTCCAGAGTGCTTCTGTACTGGTAGAATAAGGGTTGCGCCAAAGGCCCCGAGCCCATTGCCTGCGGCAACCTCATCCCCTGATCTCGCCATCAAAGCCGCGCATCTCTGAGCGGTTGTGATGCCCCGATCAGTTGTCACTTTTGGCAGCTGATTCCATGGCTATTTGTCATTTACTCGAGCCACGTTCGGGCTCTGCTTATTCGCTTGTGATCGCGGCTGGTGGCGGCCGCGATCTGGCCTGGCCGCATCAGCGGGTCGCCGCTGAGCTGCTCGCCCGTAGCGGCGGCCGGCTGGTGCACCTGCTGCTCCATGGCGGTGCCCGCGGCGCCGATGCCGCCATCGGCCGAGCGGCCCATCAGCTGGGCTGGTCGTCTCTGGTGATGCCGGCCCAGTGGGAGCGCCACGGCCGTGCCGCCGGGCCAATCCGCAATCGCGAGCTGCTCCAGCAGGCCATTGCCCGGGCGGAGGCTCACACCTCCCCTGGCTCGATCGCCTCGGTGCTGGTGGTGGCCTTCCCCGGTGGAGCAGGCACCGCCTCGCTGGTGCAGCAGGCCCGGCGCATGGCCTCCCGATCTCCGGTGCCGATCTCGGTGGCCCAGGTCAGTCCCTCGGCAGGGCTCTGGGCTGTTCCTGTCTCCGCCCGCTTCTGAAGCCTTGTGCGCCATCGGCGCTCCGTTCTGTTTCCGATCCGTTCATTCCCCCACGCCCTCATGGCTGTTCTCACCTCTATTCCCGCCTCCGCTGCTGTCGTTGCGTCAGGAGCGGAGGTGGCAGGTCTGGCCTGCTCACTCCAGCGATCTGGCTCTCTCTGGCAGCTGGGCATCGAGGCCCAGGAGCTCACCACCGCCATCGGCCAGCTGGCCGAGCAGCTGGAAACCGATGACCCCGAACAGCGGGCTTCAGCTCTGGCTGAGCTGGAGGCGGCACTCCTGGCAGAAGAGGGCAACAAGGTGGCCCTGGCCGCCAAGGCCGATGCCACCTGTTGGGTGATCGAGCATCTGCGCGGCCAGGCGGCCTACCGCCAGCAGCAGGCCAAGCGGCTCACCGATCTGGCCCGCTCTGATGCCAGTCGGGCCGATGCCCTGGAGGAATCGCTGGTGTTCGTCCTCACCCAGCTGCAGCCAGCCGCTACCCGCTTCTCCTTCCCGAATCACGAGCTCAGCAGCCGCAGGTCATCGGCTGTCGTGATCGACGACGAACAGGCCCTCGATCCCGAATGGCTAACGGTCACCACTACCAGCAAGCCGGACAAGACCGCCATCAAAGAAGCCCTCAAGGCCGGCCGCCAGATCACCGGCGCCCAGCTCCTCTCCCGCCGCTCCTGGCGCATCCACTAAGGGGGCAGAGCCCCCTTTCACGTGGGTCTGTTTCAAGCGCGGGCCCACACCCCTTCCACCCAAATCCCTTCTCACATCGCAGCATTTCCATGGCCACCGCTGTCTTCTCCCCCGAGCAGATCGCTGCCCTTTCCGCTCCACTCGATCGCGCCAAGGTCCAGACCCGCAGCCAGGCCGGGCGGTCCCTGGCCTACCTGGAGGGTTGGCAAGCCATCGCCGAAGCCAACCGCATCTTTGGCTTCGACGGCTGGCAGCGGGAAACAATTTCCGTGCAGTGCGTCTCTGAGCGGGAGCGCACCCTGGGCAGCAGCAGCCGTGCCGGCTGGGGTGTCACTTACACCACTCGCGTTCGCATCCGCGAGGGCAGCGGCGCTGGCCACGGCATCGACGCCGACCTGGGCCAGGCCCACGAGTCCGCCCTCAAGGAGGCCGAAACCGATGCCATGAAGCGGGCACTGATGACCTTCGGCAATCCCTTTGGGCTGGCGCTCTACGACAAGCAGCAGCGGGAGGTCACCAGCTCAACTGCTCCCACACCAGTCCGTCACGCACCGGCGCCTCAGCGCAACAGCACCGCGGTCGAGTCCATG
>CAIZQU010000050.1 GCA_903935205.1 uncultured cyanobacterium
CATCGTGGCTGCAAGAGGTGCATCTGCGCCTCTCGAATGACAGTCCGTCATTCCACCCTGTTCACCCTCTGATCAGGGCATTCGGGCCTCGGGTTTTACACCACTCAAAGGGACGCGGCCATGGCGGCGGCAATGCTCGCTGGTTCTGGGATGGCCGCCTTTCATTGCTTGGCGCCAGTTCAGCGCGGAATTTCCGTTCGCCTTTCCGTTCGCCTTTCCGTGCGCCATTCCAGAGCGCGGCTTCAGAGCGCAGATTCCGGGGGCCAGTTCATAGCGTGGCGTGAGAGTGCTGCTTGAGAGTGCAAATTTCTGAGGGGGATTTCATCGCGCAATTTCAACGCGCAATTTCATGGCTCGATTTCATCGCGCGATCAAAGTCCCGGGGCAGCGCAAGGGCCAGCGGAAGACAGGCGCCTGCCCAAGGCGTCTGGCGCCAGCTGCCAGAGGCGGCGGCAAGGTGCCTCCCTCGATGCACAGCGGGCGGAAGCCGGCTGCCGCAGAGACAAGCTGCGCCGCTGGCACGATCCCTGAGGCAGGAAACCAGTGGAGCGACCGGATCAAGGCCATCGCGGCCTTGATCTGCGGATCGCTGAGGCCATGCCCTGACGCTCTGGATCCAGGCCGCCGATCGACGCCCGAGGAATCCTTCCGCCCCAGAACCTGAGGCCGCAGCACGGCCTGGGATGCTCGCCGCCGCCGCAAGCAGATCGGAGACAGCCACGGGGGAAAGCCAGGACAACACGTGCATTTTTGAGAAACTATTTCGCTCGCTGGCATCTCTGGCGGCACCCCCACCATCCGCCACCATCCAGGCGACGGCGGCGAGGGTGGCCATCACACAGCCCCCCTGGATCGAAAGCGGATAACCAGTACGGATTCCTCGACCGATTCCGGCGACGTGTTGAAAACTTGAAAACCATCCAGCAGGCTTCCTGACAACAGGGTCAGAGGGGATCTAGCGTTCCAGGTGTTGCTGTTTCTCCGACTCATGCGCACCAAAACCCAACTCGAGCTGCTGCGCCAGCTGCGCCAGCGCAAGGGCCTCGCCAAAGGCTTCACCCTGGTTGAGTTGTTGATCGTCGTGGCGATCGTCGGCATTCTCTCCGCCGTCGTTCTGCCCCGATACATCGGAGCCCGCAGCTCCGCCAACGCCGGAGCACTGATCGGTCAGGCCGTCGGCCAGGCCAAGGAATGTGCCACCTTCATCGCCTCCGGCGGTGTTGGCAGCAATCCGAACACCAGCAACTGCAACACCTCCGCCGGCTCTTACACGGTCAGCTGGTCGCCTGCCGTGAGCGGCCTCAACTGCCTCACCACCAGCAGCGGCACCAGCTCCGCCACCCAGGCCGCCATCACGATCGATGCCAGCGGCGTGATGTCCTGCGCCTTCTCCTGAGCCGCGGCCGCCCCACCCGGCAGCGGCCCTGGCCAGCGCCTGGGCGCTGAGCCGATCGGAAGCCCTCTGGCGAGGGCTTTTTTTGTTGGCTGAGCCAACCCAGTTCTCGCCGGAGTCCGCCGAGGAGCCGCGCTCAGCCGGGTCGGGGGGGCCGCCGGCCCGGATCAGCGGCAGCGGAACCTCCGGCGCGAGGGCAACGAAGGCGGTGGCCTGGTGCTGCACCCAGGGGGTGGCAGCGGTGGCAGAAGCGGAGTTGAGGGCCAGTGCGAACGAGCGCTGGCGAACCGCCATCGTGCTCAGGGGCGGATTTCGAGATCGGCGAAGATCAGGGCATCAACGCGCTTGAGGGTGATCGTGGCCCCGTTGGAGGACACGGCACAGCTGGCATAGGTACAGGCCGATGAGATCTGATAGTTGCTACGGGCGTAGGGAAAGTAATACAGGTTGGTCTTTTGATCAGCGGTAGGCTCATCGGGCTGAGTGGTGTCGTTCGGGAACTGAAGCCTCATGTGGCGGGTCGTTCCAGATTCACAGGGATTTAGTTTGGAGTAATAGCCACAGCGCTCCATACCATAGGTTGCCCGATTCGAGCCGGTGCGAAGCGAAAAGGTGGTCACCACATTGCCAGATTGCCTGATCGTGACTGTGGCCGAACCACTCAGGGCCATTGGGTTGGCCGCATCAGCAGGAGCGCTGAGTGCATAGCTGAAGGCCCCGGTACAACCACCATTGATCAGCTGCAGATCATCGAGCATCACCTGGCGGAAGGTGGGAGCATTCAAGTACATATCACCATTCGAGTCATAGGGGGGTCCCTCGCGAATCAGAAGGCAAGAACCAGTCCAAGGATTTTCGCTGCTCGTCCCAGATGTTACCGCATAAGAGATGTCAAGATTGGCGGTGATCGGAACAGCTTTGTAGCAGACAACCACTCCTCCGGTGGCACGAACCCTGAGGCTCGGGCCATTTTTAACGCAGATGTCGTTGCCTTTCGTTGCCGTGTTGATGCCGTTGGCCAGGGAATCGAGACCGCTGGAGGTGTTGGCTTCGTTCTGCATCAAGGCGAGCACCCGATTGATGCCCTCACGCCGGCCGGTGTCACGACGGAAGCGTTGCGCCACGCGCAGCTCGGAGGTCATCAGGGCACCGCCGATCGCGGCCAGCACCAGCGATCCGAGCACCGTGCCCACCAGCAATTCGACCAGGGTGAAACCAGGGTTGGAACGGCGCAACCAGCGGGATGGCCGACTGGGCAGGGGGCGGCGTGAGGGGTGCATCGGCTCAGAAACTGGCATAGGAGCAGACCCCGGAGTTGCCACTACGCCAACCGAGCCGGATCGAAATCAGGTCGAGAAAAATGCAACGCTGCTGTTGGGTGCCGCTGGCGGAGAGATAGATCAGGCGCGGCATCGGTGTCACCGAGGTGACCAGGACCGATGCGGTGGTGCCGGCCAGGACCTCGGCGGCCAGGGTGCCGGAGCGGGTGAAGGTGATCGGGTAGGTGGTGGCATTGGGCATGTTCAGATCCATCGTCACCGTCAGTCCCATTCCGGCCGGCTGGGCCAGATTGAGACTGCCCAGATCGCTGCAGATGTTGTTGCTGATCGCGGTGGGGCCGATCGTGGTGCCGCTGAACCTCAGCTGGCAAGTGGCGTTGTTGGTGGCCAGGCGTTCGGCCTGGGCCCGGGCGCCCTGCAGATAGCTCATCAGGGTCTGGGAACTCCGGTTGAGCCGCTGCTCCTGGATGAAGGCCGCGATGCTCGTATAACCCATGCCGGTGGCGATGCCGATCACGGCCACGGTGATCAGCAGCTCCACCAGGGTGAAGCCCCCCGCCCGTTGCCCACGGGAATGCCATCGGAACTGCGGCGATCTGGTCATGGCAACGTTTCGCACCAGGCCGAGGCATCCACCAGCAGCGCCACCTGGCGGTTGAAGCCGAGCGAGGCCGCCTCTGCACCGCTGAGGGTGTAGGTCAGGCCGACGATGCTGCCGCTGGTGCTGATCTGCCGCTGCACCGTGATCCCATTGACGGTGGCCAGGTTGGTGCTGGCTCCGTTGGCGGGGATCGTGTAAGGAGCGGCGGGCGTGATCGCGGTATTGGTGGCCGCATCGGCCAGGAAGCCAGCCGCCAGGGTGCCTGCCTGACAGCGGGCGGCCGGGGGGGTGTAGGCGAGCTCGGAGGAAAAGGTGAAGCTGGAGCTGAGGGTGATCTGGGTGGTCACCTTGAACGGGCCGCTGCTGGCCATCCACCAGCGGGCGTAGTTGCTGATCCAGGCGAGATCGCGGCTGACCACGGCCTCAACGGCAGGGATCGTGGCATCATCCCGGGCCACATCCAGTTGCTGGGTGAGGACCGGGGTGAGGATCGAAAGGGCCATGGCGCCGATCAACACGCCAATCAAGGCCTCCAGGATGGTCATCCCTTCGGCGGCGACACCGCCACGGCGCAGGCGCTGGATGCGGCGGTGACTCATCACTCAGGTATCAGGCTGGAACGTCTGCTGCCAGGCACCGTAGCCGCGGTAGAAGAGGAGCTTCTGGTCGATCAGGTGATCATGGAGAGCCTGGGAGCTGACGGCTTGAATAGTTTTGTCATTTTTGCTATTGTCAGGAACGCCAGGGGACAGCTGACAGACGGAGCCGACGAGCGTGTAGAAGGTATCGATATTGGCATCGTAGTAGAGCGTCGCCGTGGGAAACCAGAGAAAAGCGTTGTGAAGATTGGCGCGAAAGTTGTCACCCGTCAGCTTCACCTTGTTCAATGTCAGCGCCTGATCGCAGGTCGCTGCGCTGGCCCGTCCATAGAGTCGCAGCCGCCGCCAGTCGCCGCTGGCGCTTGAGCAGGTGTCCGCCGCTGCCGAAGTGGAATTCACTGCGGAGGAACAGAGGCTGCTGTTTTGCGGGATCGGGGGGCTGCTGCTGGCGAAGAAGACGATCACGGGAATGGTCACATCTACTACCAGATCAAGATTGGTCAGGCTCAATGATGAGACCATGCACACGATCAGCGGAGTTGGCGTTGTCCTCGATTGGCAGAAATGCGCCAGTTCTCCTACGCTGTCGTAGGGGAATCGATAATTACTCGCAGGCGAGCTGGTGCTTTTCGCAAACGTATTGCTGCCGCTGGTGCTCGTGCAGGTGAAAGGGGTCGTCGCATTGGTGCCCGTGCAGCTCACGGCGGGCCAGGGGGTGGCCAAGGGCGTCACCCCCAGAGCCGCGGGAGTGGGGAAATGGGGGGAGGCAGGCACATTGCCCCCGGAGGATCCGGACACTCCCAGGAACACGCTGGTCCGGAACAGCGGCACCGCCTGCCCCACGGTCACCGAGCGGCGCAGGGTGTAGCTGGCGGGCCTGGGGTCGCCGCTGGAGCGCCGAGCGGTTCCGGTGATCTCCAGGGTGCCGCTGCCACCCTTCCGGTTGCCGAAAATCTGGCAGGGATCAGCGTTGGAAGCCAGCAGGCCGGGCGCCTCATAGCCCGTGAGCCGATAGCTGAGATTTCCATTGCCCGGCAGAGCCACGGCGCTGCTCACGCCCTGGATCGGATTGGTGGTGGGGGGACTGGCCGAGGCGATGCCACAGCTCTGGAGATCGCTGGCCGACACCGAATTCCAGCTGCCGAAGAGCGTGACCCAGAGATAGCTCTTGCCATCGCGGTTCATCTCCGCCACGACCTGGGCGAAGCCATACTCCGCCGCCTGCCGCGCCGAGGCCGCCAGGGCCGTGGAGGCCGCCCCCTCCCGGGTGGCCGCCACCCGGCTCACCAGGGCCAGCACCCCCAGGGCCATCACCATGACCGTGAGCAGCACGGCCGGAATCACCAGCCCCTGCTCCCGGTCCGCTGGCCAGGCCCGGCCAGCCGCAGTGGGCAGACCCCATCGTTTCAAGGGCCTACCGGCAGCCATGCTCACGCCAACGGACGACAGTTTGATCGTATCGAGCAGTCGTCTCGCGCAGCCGTCTCAAGCAGCCGTCTCAAGCAGTCATCTCAAGCAATCATCTCGCGCAGCCGTCTCAGGCAGCCGTCTCGAGCCCTCAGGGCAACACCACGGCACCGGCGGCCAGCACCCGGCCGCTGCTGAGGCGATGGCTGCCGCCGCCCACCAGCGGCAACTCCTGCTCCAGCCGCAGCCGCAGCAACCCCTGGCCGGAGGCTTCGATCCGCAGCCCGTCGCTCACCAGCCCATCGATCACCACCCGGTTCTGGGCCTGGCCTGCCTTGGGCTCCCCATCCAGACCGAAGGCGGGCCCGCAACGCATCAGCACCAAACCCCGCCAGATCGGGCTGGGCGGCGACCCGAGCGAGTAGGTGATCGGCCCCTGGACCGTGCTGATCTGGAGCAGGGGCTCCCGCCCACTCAGGGGGCAGGCGCTCCCCTCCGCCGTGGCCAGGCGCAGGCTGTCGGCCCGCAGCAGGTCGGCGCGCAGCAGGGCCAGGGTGCGCGCCTGCAGACCCCGCTCCCGCAGCTGCCGCGCCAGCAGGCCGGCCTGGGGTCCGGCCAGCACCAGGGAGCGCATCATCACGCCGCAGAACAGCAGGCCGATCGCCACGGCGATCAACAGCTCCGTCAGGGTGAAGCCGGCCGGCCTGGCGTGCCAGCCCGGCGATGGCCGGCGCCACCCCCTCGATGGGGTCCGGGTGCCCATGGCGGTCACAGCGCCGGATCCGGCAGGCAGCCGCCCTGGCCGTGGAGTCCCACCCGCGTCACCCCCAGCGGCAGGGAGACCACCACGCAGCGGGCCACGGTGGTGTGGGGATGGCGCAGCACCACGGTGCCGCCATCGAGCACCAGGCCATTGGCGGTGAACCGCACCGCATCGGGCAGGTTGTGCTCCACCTGCAGCGTTCCGTCGCCCTGCACCCCCTCCCCCAGACCGATCGGGGCCTGTTCACAGGCGGCCAGCTCGCCCCCCTGGGGAGGGTGCCAACCGAGCTGGTCATCGAAGGCCAGGGCGCAGGGCTGGCCCCGCCGTTCCGCCGCCAGCCGGCCCCGGTCCAGACCGAGCAGCACCCGCCGGGTCGCGGTCTCCAGCCGCTGCCGCGCCAGGCTCTCCCGGGCCGGCACCAGACTGATGGCGGCCAACATCAGCAGCACCGAACTGGTCATCAGCAGCTCCAGCACGGTGAAGCCCTGCGCCCGGCGGCGACCGGCCGCAGCGACAGGCTCAGAGAAGGCCATGGGGCTCCCCCTCCGCCGCGGCCTGGTCCGGTGCGGGCGGCGCAGCGAACGGGGAAAACCCCACCGGGACGGGTGTCGGCGGTGATGGCGGTGGCAGCGAGCAACCGCCAAAGGCCGCTGGGTCATAGCTGCGCTGCCGCTTCATCCCCCCGGCCTCCACCTGCACCTGCAGGGGCAGGGAAGCGGCACCTTTCAGGATCTGGCGGCCCACCCCGGGTTGGGGAGGCACCCCCTCCAGGGCCTGAACCAACTGCTGCAGGCGTTGCTCACAGCTCAGGGCCGCACTGCCCAACAGCGCCGGATCCCGCAGCCGGCTCTCCAGCGACTGCAGCTCCGCCTCCAGGATCTCCACCCGTTCCGCCCGTTGGCCATCGGCCGCCAGGGTGGCCAGGGCCCTCGACCAGATCAGCAGGGATGCCGTGGAGGAACCGAAGAACAGCACCCCTGCCAGCAGCACTTCGAGCAGGCTCATGGCGCCACCGCCCCCAGGGCCAGCAACCGCGGCGCCTGGCCCTGCGATGGCCCTTCCTGCAGGGACACGGCGAAGCGGCCCCGACGCAGCGGCAGGGCCGGGGTCGCGGCGGCGAGTTCGATCAGGGCCTGGGCCCGCATCGCCTGCGGTTGCCAGTCGACCAGGCGCCACTGGCCGCTGCCACCCCCCTGGGCCAGGCTCTGCTGCTGCTCAGGGCTGGCGCAGGGCAGGCCATCGCTGCCCCAGCGCTGCAGGGGCAGGGTCAGCAGGCAGGGGTGGTCGCGGTTGAGGGCGGCGACCAGCTGCTGGGCGGCGCTGGCCAGGGCATCCTCCTGCTGGCCCCGTTGCTCCTCCCGCAGCAGCGCCAGCCGCCGCTGCAACACCAGGGTCTGCAGCGACAGGCTGCCGAGCAGCAGCACCAGCGAGGCGCCGAAGGCCAGGGGCAGCACAAACCCCCGATCCCGGCCCTGGCGCAGGGGGCCCCGGCTGCGGCGGGCCCGGGTCCGGCAAGCCAGGGCAGGCCGGAGCTGGTACCGGCCGGCCAGAAGCTGGCGGCAGCCGGCGGGCAGCGGCGGGCCGGCCAGGGGCTGTAGGGGGCGAAGCGGCAGCAGCCAGGGGGCCGGCAGCGGACGGCCCGCGACGGGTGGCGGCAGCGGCAGGGTGGGGGGAGCCCCGAGGGGAGGGCGGCAGCGGGCTGATCGCATCGAGCGGGCGAAGCGCTGGCCCCAGGGTTCCCAGGGGCGGACAGGCCACCTACTGGTTGAGCTTGAGCACCGCCATGAACGCCTCCTGGGGGACCTCGACCTTGCCCATCGCCTTCATCCGCTTCTTGCCCTTGGCCTGCTTCTGCAACAGTTTCTTCTTGCGGCTGATGTCGCCGCCGTAGCACTTGGCCAGCACGTCCTTGCGCATGGCGCTGATGCTTTCAGAGGCGATCACCCGGCTGCCGATCGCCGCCTGAATCGGGATCTTGAACTGCTGGCGCGGGATCAGCTCCTTCAGCTTCTCGACCAACCCCTTGCCGACGTTGTAGGCCTTGTCGCGGTGAACAATCGTGGTCAGGGGATCGGCCTTCTCAGCATTGATCAGCACATCGAGGCGAACCAGATCATTGCGGCGGTAGCCGATCAGCTGATACTCCATCGAGGCATAGCCCTTGGTGCGACTCTTCATCTGATCGAAGAAGTCGGTGACCACCTCCGCCAACGGCACTTCGTAGTGAAGCGTGACGCGGTCGGTGGTGATGTATTTCATATCAATGAATTCACCCCGCCTCTCCTGGCAGAGCTCCATCAGGGTGCCGTTGTAAGCGTTGGGGGTGTAGATCTCAAGCTTCACATAGGGCTCTTCGATCGATTCACGCTTCTGGGGATCGGGAAGTGTGGCGGGATTATCAATCAAGACCTCACTGCCATCCAGCATGTTCACCTTGTAGATCACCGATGGTGCGGTGACGATCAGATCCAGATCGTATTCGCGCTCCAGCCGCTCCTGGACAATCTCCATGTGCAGCAGCCCCAGGAAGCCGCAACGGAAGCCGAAGCCCATGGCGCTGCTGGTTTCCGGCTCGTATTGCAGGGCGGCGTCGGACAGCTTGAGTTTGTCGAGGGCTTCACGCAGATCGGGGTATTGGTCGGCATCGGTGGGGAACAGGCCGCAGAACACCATCGGCTTGGCCTCGGTGTAGCCAGGCAGCGGTTCGCTGGCGGGATTGGCGACCAGGGTGATCGTGTCGCCCACCCGGGCGTCGGCCACCGCCTTGATCGATGCAGCCAGATACCCCACCTCACCGGCGTGCAGGCTGTCCACCTGGCGCTGGTCGGGGGCCATCACCCCCACCTCATCGAGTTCGTAGGTCTTGCTGCTGGCCATCAACAGCACCTTGTCGCGGCGGGCAATCGTGCCGCTGATGACGCGGAAATAGACGATCACGCCGCGGTAGGCGTCGTAGTAAGAATCGAAGATCAGCGCCCGCAGCGGCTCGCCCACCCGGTCGGGCGGCGGCGGCACGCGATCGACCACCGCCTGCAGGATGTCCGGTACGCCCAGGCCGGTCTTGGCGGAGCAGGGGATGGCATGGCTGGTGTCGAGGCCGATGATCGCCTCGATCTCCTCGCTGATGCGCTCGGGATCGGCGCCGGGAAGATCGATCTTGTTGAGCACCGGAATGATTTCCAGATCATTCTCCAGCGCCAGATAAACATTGGCCAGCGTCTGCGCCTCCACCCCCTGGCTGGCATCAACCACCAGCAGCGCACCCTCGCAGGCCTGCAGGGAGCGGCTCACTTCATAGGAAAAATCAACGTGGCCGGGGGTATCAATCAGATTCAGAACATAGGTGAGGCCATCGGCGGCCTTGTATTCCATCCGCGCCGCCTGCAGCTTGATCGTGATCCCCCGCTCACGCTCCAGATCCATGTTGTCGAGAAACTGCTCCTGCATGTCGCGGGCCGCCACCGTGCCCGTTTCCTGGAGCAGCCGATCGGCAAGGGTCGACTTGCCATGATCGATGTGGGCAATGATGCAGAAGTTGCGAATCCGCTCGGCGGGTACGTCGGTCATGCGTGGCCGGGCGGAGGCGACAGGCGATCCCTCCGATCCTAGGGACGGGGACCGCCGACCCCGCGGCGGCGGGGCCGGCGAACCGGCGGCGGCGGGGCCGGCGAACCGGCGGCGGCAGGGGGGGCTTCCTAAGCTCCAGGCATCCAGCGGTCCTCTCCGATGTCGATCGAACCCCCCCTGCAGACCCCCGACCTCGCCGCCGACAGCCCCGCAGCGGCCGGCGATGACCCCTGCGCCCTGACCATCCCCAACGTCGAGCGGGTGCTCGATGAGCTGCGGCCCTATCTGATGGCCGATGGCGGCAATGTCGAGATCGTCGAGATCGACGGCCCGGTGGTCAAGGTGCGCCTGCAGGGCGCCTGCGGCTCCTGCCCCAGCAGCACCATGACCCTGAAGATGGGGATCGAGCGCAAGCTGCGCGAGGCCATTCCCGAGGTCAGCGAGGTGGTGCAGGTCCTCTGACCCCGGCGATCGCCACCCCATCCCCGCGGCCAGAGCCGCAGACAGGCCCCCCGGCAGCCGGCACGAGCAACCCCCTGGCGCTGGGCTCAGGCCCCGCGTCAAGCCGCCGGTCGGCCCACGGGATCGGGGGCTCCGGCCCTTCCCGACAGCGCCGCCAGGGCCCTCAGTCGTCGGCCCCCCCCCCAGCCTCCGCCACCGCCCGGAGCGCAAAGTCCTCGAAGCCCCGCACGTCATTCATCCGGTCATCGAGATGGGCCCTGGCCTTGGTGGCGATCTCCCGGCGCAGTCGCTGCCGAGGCCGGGGGTCGCCGATCAGGTCCACCGCACAGGACACATACCCCTCCGGCGTGGAAGCCATCGGTGGATCGTCGACGCCGATCAGCCGATTGGCCGATTGGCCGATTGGCCGCCGCCACGAAGCGCCCCCGCAGGAAGCGGCCCTCCAGGCTCACCACCGGCGTGCCGGTATGGAAGGTCTCGGAGAGGGTGACGCCGCTGCCGAAGTGGAAGGGATCGAGCAGCACATCCAGGCAGCCCGCCAGGGCGAGGAACTCCTGCCGGGACAGGCGGCTGAGGATCAGCAGCCGCTCCCGCACCAGCGGCGCGCGGCGCTCCAACCGCTCCAGGAACAGGCCGTGAGCGAAGGAAGCCTGTCCTCGATGACCACGAGGCAGCTCTGCGGCACCGCCCGGGCGATCGCTTCGAGGGCGTGATCGAAGTCGGGCGAATCGTTCTCCGGGCGCTGCAGGCAGCCCCAGAGCGGCAGGTCCGGGGGGAGCGGGAAGTAGTCGCGGGGCAGGCTCACGGCCTCGAGCCGCTTGGAGCGATAGCAGCAGGGCAGGCCGGGCAGCCGCAGCCGCCGCTGGCTGTAGAAGGCCTGGGCATCGGGCGGCTCCACCGCCTCGCCAGACAAATAGCAACACATACCAATCGATCGTGGCCAGACCCGAGGTCTGGGGAACCCCCCAGCCGGTGACCTGCACCGCTGCCGAACGCTGGGCGGCCAGCATCGTGATGAAGGGATGCATGGCGATGTCGGTGAAGAAGAGCAGGTCCAGACCCAGCTGCCGGCACCAGGCCACCTGCTCCTCGGAGGCCGCCACCACCGCCATCACGAACAGGTGGTTCAGCCGCATCAGCAGGGCGTTGGGGTGCAGGGCCGCGGCCTCGCCATGCCAGTGGATCGCCTCTTCGACGAAGCCCAGCCTGCGGAACAGGTGGCCGAGCTCGCTGCGCGCCTGCCAGTGGTCGGGCTCCAGCTCGGCGACGCGGATCAGGCAGGGAATGGCGTCGCCCTAGCGGCCCACCAGGCTCAGCCGTGGGCCAAGGGCGTACCAGGCGCTCCCCTGGGACGGATCCTCCTCAACGGCGGCCTGGAGGCGGCGGATCGCGGCGGCGGGCTCCTCGGCGGTGGTGGGCTCCACCGCGGCGGCTACCGGGGCCGCAGCGCTCGACTCGGTTTCGGACAGCATCGATCTCAGGCGGCCATCGGTCGCGGTTGATCCCGCCACGGGAGCGGGCCCAGGGTGGCGCCTGCCCAGGCTGGAGCGCCACCCCTCGAAGCCGAAACAGTCGGCCCCTAGGCTCGCCCCAACCGCCCCCGACCCGTGCTGGACCAGCGCCTGCTGCGCGACGACCCGGAGCTGATCATCCGCCAGCTGCGCCGTCGCGGCCTGGAACCCGATCTCGCCGGCCTGCAGCGGATCGCCCTTCAGGCCAGGGATCTGGAGGAGGAACGCAGCCGCCTGCAGGCCGAAGGCAACCGCATCGGCAAGGCGGTGGGCGAACGGATCCGCGGCGGCGCCCAGGCCGATGGGCCGGAGGTTGCCGAGCTGCGCGAGCAGGGCAACCGGATCAAGCAGCGGGTGGCCCTGCTGGAAGAGGAGGAGAAGGGGCTGGAGCAGACCCTGCGGGACGGCCTGCTGGAGCTGCCCAACCTCCCCTCCGAGCAGACGCCGGAGGGGCGCAACGAAACCGACAACATCGAGGTCAGGCGCTGGGGCGAGCCACGGCTGCCCCAGGCCGGGGAGAGCCTCGAGGAGCACTGGCAGATCGCCGAGCGGCTGGGCCTGGTGGACACGGAGCGGTCGGTGCGGATCGCCCAGAGCCGCTTCATCACCCTGCTCGGCCAGGGCGCCCGTCTGGAGCGCGCCCTGATCAGCTTCATGCTCGATCGCCACAGCGCCGCGGGCTACCGGGAGGTGCTGCCGCCGATCCTGGTCAACACCGCCAGCCTCACCGGCTCCGGCCAGCTGCCCAAATTCGCCGAGGAAAGCTTCCGCTGCGCCGAGGACGACCTCTGGCTCACCCCCACCGCCGAGGTGCCGCTCACCTCCCTCCACCGCGATGAGGTGCTGGCCGCCGAACAACTGCCGCTCCGCTACACCGCCTACACCCCCTGCTTCCGCCGCGAGGCCGGCTCCTACGGCCGCGACACCCGCGGCCTGATCCGCCTGCATCAGTTCAACAAGGTCGAGCTCTACTGGTTCTGCCGCCCGGAAGAGTCCGACGCGGCCCACGAACAGCTCACCCGCGATGCCGAGGGGGTGCTGGAGGCCCTGGAGCTTCCCTACCGGCGCATCGAGCTCTGCAGCGGCGACCTCGGGTTCTCCGCCGCCCGCACCTACGACCTGGAGGTATGGCTGGCCGGCGCCGGCACCTATCGGGAGATCTCCAGCTGCAGCACCTGCGGTGACTTCCAGGCCCGGCGGGCGGCGATCCGCTGTCGCGAGGGCAAGAAGACGCGCCTGCTGCACACCCTCAACGGCAGCGGCCTGGCGATCGGCCGCACCATGGCCGCCCTGCTCGAACACGGCCAACAGGCCGATGGCAGCGTGCTGCTGCCGGCGGCCCTGGTGCCCTACTTCGGCAGCGACCGGCTGGTGGCCCAAGACTGACCCCCAGGCCGCCAGGGCTGGATGGCGGCGGCGGGGCTGGACCGGGAGCCCTGGCGTGGCCTGGGGCGGCCGGTGGCACAACGGCGCAGCGGCGGCAATCACGCCGGCCCCAGGTCCAGCGACCGGTGGCCGCAGCCCCCAGAATGGCCCGATTGTCATCCCGGCCTGATGGGCGTTCTCACCGCACTGGCGATCCTGGCCGGCCTGATCGTGGTTCATGAAGCCGGCCACTTCCTGGCGGCCCGCTGGCAGGGGATCCGGGTGAGCGGGTTTTCGGTCGGCTTCGGGCCGGCCCTGCTGCAGCGGCGCCGCCGCGGCGTGCTCTACGCCCTGCGGGCGATCCCCCTGGGGGGTTATGTGTCGTTCCCGGACGACGACGAGGAGGAGAGCGGCATCCCGGCCGACGATCCCGACCTGCTGCGCAACCGGCCCCTGGGCCAGCGGGCCCTGGTGATCGCCGCCGGCGTGATCGCCAACCTGCTGCTGGCCTGGGCGGTGCTGCTCGCCCAGGGGGTGCTGGTGGGCATCCCCGCCGGCTTCAGCACCACCCCAGGCGTCCTGGTGACCGGCGTTCAGGCGGGTCAGCCCGCCGCCAGCGCCGGCCTCCAGGCCGGGGACCGGATCGTCAGCCTGGCGGGCCAACCCCTGCAGGGCGGCCAGCAGGCGGTGGCCGATCTGGTGGCCACCATCCGCTCCTCCCCCGGCGCTCCCCTGCAGCTGCAGGCTGAACGGGGCAACCAACGCCTGACGCTCCGCCTCACCCCCAGCGACCAGGGGGGAGCCGGTCGGATCGGCGCCCAACTCCAACCCAATGGCAGTGAGGTGTTCCGCCGCCCCCGCGGCCCCCTCGAACCCCTGCGCCAGGCCAACGCCGACCTTCTCACCCTGACCCGCCGCACCCTGGCGGGTTTCGGCAGCCTGGTCACCCATTTCGGCGAGACCGCGTCCCAGGTGTCGGGGCCGGTCAAGATCGTTGAGATGGGGGCCTCCCTGGCCCGCCAGGGAGGATCCAGCCTGTTCCTCTACGCGGCCCTGATCTCGATCAACCTGGCGGTTCTCAATGCCCTGCCGCTGCCGATGCTCGACGGCGGCCAGCTGGCCCTGCTGCTGCTCGAGGGCCTGCGGGGCCGGCCCCTGCCGGAACGGTTTCAGATGGCCTTCATGCAGTCCGGCCTGGTGTTCCTGATGGGCCTGAGCCTGCTGCTGATCGTCAAGGACACCAGCCAGCTGCCGGCCATCCAGCAGTTGTTCAGCCGCTGAGGCCCGATCGCTGCCGGCCGGGACCCTGCCCGGCGGCCGGCAAGGTACGATGCTCGCTCCGACGCATTGAGTACGCGCCCGCATGGCGAAGAAGTCGATGATCGCGCGCGATGTCAAGCGCCGCAAGCTCGTGGAGCGCTTTGCCGCCAAGCGCGCCGCCCTCAAGGCGGCCTTCACCGCCGCCAGCGATCCGATGGAGCGGCTCGAGATCCATCGCAAGATCCAGGATCTGCCCCGCAACAGCGCCCCCTCCCGCCGTCGCAACCGCTGCTGGGCCACCGGCAAACCCCGCGGTGTGTACCGCGATTTCGGCCTGTGCCGCAACCAGCTGCGCGAGCGTGCCCACAAGGGCGAGCTTCCCGGCGTCGTCAAGTCGAGCTGGTGATTCGGCGGCCTTGAAGCCGAGGCCGCTGCTGTTTCCGCCATCCCTCTGCCCCTGGTCCGCAGGCAGCCTCCGTTGCCCGGCCAGGGGTTTGCCTTGCTGCTCAGCCCCTGAGACGATGGCCCCGGCCTCAGGGCCTGGGCGGCCTGGCCCGGCCGGAGGCCCTGAGGGCCGGATGCGAGAATGGACAGGACAACAAAAGGACATAACGCCCAGTGCAAGGACAGACGCAGTCGATCTCCTTCGATGGTCGGGAGATCCGGCTGACCACGGGTCGCTTCGCGCCCCAGGCCGGCGGCTCGGTGATGGTCGAATGTGGGGACACCGCCGTTCTGGTGACGGCAACCCGCTCCGGTGGCCGCGAAGGCATTGATTTCCTCCCCCTGATCTGCGACTACGAGGAGCGCCTCTACGCCGCCGGTCGCATTCCCGGCAGCTTCATGCGCCGCGAGAGTCGCCCGCCGGAGCGGGCCACCCTGATCGCCCGGCTGATCGATCGGCCGATGCGGCCCCTCTTCCCCAGCTGGATGCGCGACGACCTGCAGATCGTCGCCACCTGCCTCTCGCTCGATGAGCGGGTTCCGCCCGATGTGCTCGCCGTGACCGGCGCCTCCCTGGCCACCCTGCTGGCCAGGATCCCCTTCCACGGTCCGATGGCGGCCGTGCGGGTCGGCCTGCTCGGCGATGACTTCGTGCTCAATCCCAGCTACCGGGAAATCGAGCGCTCCGAGCTCGACCTGGTGGTGGCGGGCACCCCTGAGGGCGTGATCATGGTCGAGGCCGGCGCCAACCAGCTGCCGGAGCAGGATGTGATCGAAGCGATCGACTTCGGTTACGAGGCGGTGAGCGAACTGATCAAGGCCCAGCTCAACCTGATCGCCGATCTCGGCATCGCCCAGGTGATCCCCGAGCCCCACAGCGACGACACCACGCTCCCCAACTACCTCGAGAAGCAGTGCGCCAGCGGCATCGCAGAGGTGCTCAAACAGTTCAGCCAGAGCAAGGGCGAACGGGATGAGAAGCTCGATGCGATCAAAGCCAAGGCGGCCGAGGCGATCGAGGCCCTCAAGGCCGACGACGCCGTCAAGGTGGCCGTCACCGCCAACCCCAAGGCCCTGGCCACCAGCTACAAGTCGCTGACCAAGAAGCTGATGCGCCAGCAGATCCTCCAGGAGGGTGTGCGGGTCGACGGTCGCAAACTCGATGAAGTCCGCCCGATCAGCGCCGCTGCCGGTGTTCTGCCCAGGCGGGTGCATGGCTCCGGCCTGTTCCAGCGCGGCATGACCCAGGTGCTCTCCTGCGCCACCCTCGGCACCCCCAGCGATGCCCAGGAGATGGACGACCTCAACCCGTCCAACGAGAAGACCTACCTGCATCACTACAACTTCCCCCCCTACTCCACCGGCGAGACCCGGCCGATGCGCAGCCCCGGCCGCCGCGAGATCGGCCACGGTGCCCTGGCTGAGCGGGCCCTGGTGCCGGTGCTGCCCAACAAGGACGGCTTCCCCTACGTGCTGCGGGTCGTCTCGGAATGCCTGAGCTCCAACGGCTCCACCTCCATGGGCTCGGTCTGCGGCAGCACCCTGGCCCTGATGGACGCGGGCGTGCCGATCAAGGCGCCGGTGAGCGGGGCCGCCATGGGCCTGATCAAGGAGGGCGATGAGGTGCGCATCCTCACCGACATCCAAGGCATCGAGGACTTCCTCGGTGACATGGATTTCAAGGTGGCTGGCACCGAAAAGGGCATCACCGCCCTGCAGATGGACATGAAGATCACCGGCCTGGCGATCAAGACCGTGGCCGAGGCGATCAACCAGGCCCGGCCGGCGCGGCTGCACATCCTCGCCAAGATGCTTGAGGCGATCGACAAACCCCGCGACACCCTCAGCCCCCACGCCCCGCGTCTGCTCAGCTTCCGGATCGATCCCGAGCTGATCGGCACCGTGATCGGCCCCGGCGGCCGCACAATCAAGGGGATCACCGAGCGCACCAACACCAAGATCGACATCGAAGATGGCGGCATCGTCACGATCGCCAGCCACGATGGTGCCGCGGCCGAAGAAGCCCAGCGCATCATCGAGGGCCTGACGCGTCGCGTCAGCGAGGGCGAAGTGTTCAGCGGCGCCGTCACCCGCGTCATCCCGATCGGTGCCTTCGTTGAAATCCTGCCCGGCAAGGAGGGGATGATCCACATCTCCCAGCTCTCGGAATCCCGGGTCGAGAAAGTGGAAGATGTCGTCAATGTCGGCGATCAGGTCACCGTGCGGGTGCGCGAGATCGACAACCGCGGCCGCATCAATCTCACCCTTCGCGGTGTGCCCCAGCAGGAGGAGCCCGCCACCGTCTGAAACGGCGCAGGGGCGGCCCCCTGGGGCCCTCCAGAGCCGACAACCCCGCCCTGAACCGGCCCTTGGCCGTCCGCATGGAACCTGCGGGCGGCCTTTTGGCTGGCCAGAGATCGGCGCCGCCCCGGGGACCGGCCCTGGCGACCTCCCTGGCGCAGGGGGGCGGCCAATACCTGGGCCAAGACCTGGGCCATTGCCTGGGCCAAGGACCAGGGGCACACCCCAGCTGGATTCTAGGAGGCGCCGGCCTGCGCCTCCAGCTGGGCCAGGCCCTTCAGGGCCCGGGCGCAGATCTCAGCATGGACGGGGCCATGGCTGGCGATCAGGCAGCCGGCCTGGAGGTGCTCGGGGTCGTCGTAGCGCAGGGGCCGGCCATCGGCGTGGCTGAAGGCGCCGCCGGCGGCCAGAAGCACCGCCTCCGGAGCGGCCATGTCCCAGTCCTTCGGGGCGGTGCGACCGGAGAGGGAGATGTAGAGGTCGGCCTCACCGCGCAGGATCGTGGCCACCTTGCCGCCGACGCTGCCCATGGCGGTGCTGGAGGCCGGGGCGATCCGTGCCAACAGCCCCTCCAGGCGTGCATCGCGATGGTTGCGGCTGGCGACCAGCACCAGGTCTTCACAGCGGTGGCGATCGCTCAGATGCGGCGCAAAGCGCTCGCCGGCGCGGTTTTCCCGCCAGGCCTCGCCGCTCCAGCCGCCGCCCGCAGCCTCTGCTGCGCCATCCGTTCCCTCAGCGCCTTCGCCAGCTTCCGGCACCGCATCGGCGCCGAGCCAGCCGAACCAGAGCTCCTGCCGCTCGGGCAACAACACCACCCCCAGCCGCGGCCGCTCCCGATGCAGCAGGGCCAGGTGGACGGCGTATTCGCCGGTGCCCTGCAGAAAATCGCGGGTGCCATCAAGGGGATCAAGCAGCCACAGCCATTCGGCCGTTAGCGCCCCAGGCCCAGGGCCATCCTTGGCGGTCTCCTCGCTGAGCAGGGTCCAGGCGGCGTTGGGGAAGGCGCGCTCCAGGCCCTCCAGCAGCCACTGGTTCACCGCCAGATCGGCCGCCGAAACCGGCCCATCACCGCCCTCCTCCACCGACAGGGCCGCAGCAAAGCCATGGGGGGGCTGCTCACCCCGGGCGTAGGCCCGCAGGATGTCGGCGGCCCCCCAGGCCAGGCCCCGCAGGGTGGCCAGGAGATCCTCCAGGGCAACACCGGAAGGCAGGGGCAGGGGGGCCGGCATCATGGGGACGGAAAAACGCATTGTGCAGGAGCCGCGGCCTTGCAGGATCCAGCTCCGGCCCGCGCCGCCGCCGCTCCGGCCCCGCCCGCAGCGGCTGGCCTGCAGCCCTCCTCCGGGGCACCTGGCCGCCAGGAACCGCCCCGAGCACCGGCCGTCCAGGTTGGGCCTGAGACACCTGGCCGCCAGGTGCCGCCCGGCGCGACCGCCCCCCAAGAGCGCTCGACGGCACCCGGCCCTCCGGCGGCGCCCGGGGCCTCCCTCGCCCCGGGGAATCCTGCCGCCACCCCGCAGACAGGTGCGGCGCTGCCCAGCAGGGCCCACCGCGACCAGGCCTCAGCAGGGGGCGGCAACGGGAAAGAGAACAGCGCAAGCGAGGACGACACCAGCACCGGCGACCGCGGCGAAGCCGACGACCGCGGCGAAGCCGGCGCCCTCGGCGAAGCCGACGACGGCGACCAGCAGAGCCGCGACAACGACAACCGCGGCCGCACCGGCGACGGCGAAGACAGCGGCGCAGCAACAGAAGAAAAAAACAAGGAAGAAAGCGAAAAAGGAAGCCAAGCAGAAAACAAAGAAGACCAGAACGGGAACATCGAAGAAGGAAACGAAGAAGACGGGTACGAAGAAGACGAAAACGGAGAAGAAGACGGAGAAGACGAAAACGGAGAAGACGGAGAAGACGGAGAAGACGGAGAAGACGAAAACGAAGAAGACGGAAACGGAGAAGAAAACGGAGAAAACGGAGAAGAGGTCGGAGACGAAAGCGAACAGGACGGAGACGAAAGCGAAGAAGAAAGCGAAGGAGAAAACAGAGAAAAATACAGAGACGAATACAATGAAGAATACAGAGAAGAAAACCGAGAAGAAAGCAAAGAAGACAACGCCGCTGGCGACAACGGGGCCGGCGGCGAGCCCGCGGAGAAGAGCCTGTCCAGGGCGGTGCCGGCGCGGAGCGAGCCCGCCGCCGGCACCCTCTACCTGGTGGGCACCCCGATCGGCAATCTCGAGGATCTCTCCCCCCGGGCCCGCCGGATCCTGGAGAGCGTGGATCGCATCGCCTGCGAGGACACCCGCCACAGCGGCCTGCTGCTCAGCCGACTGGGGATCCGGGGCCGCCCCCTGATCAGCTTCCACAGCCACAACGAAGCAGCCCGGATCCCCCAGCTGCTCGACGCCCTGGCGGCGGGCCAGGCGATCGCCCTGATCAGCGATGCCGGCCTGCCAGGCATCTCCGATCCCGGCGAAACGCTGGTGGCGGCGGCCCGCCGCGCCGGCCGGCCGGTGGTCTGCATCCCGGGTCCGACAGCCCTGACCACCGCGCTGGTGAGCAGCGGCCTGCCGACCGGCCGGTTCTGTTTCGAGGGATTCCTGCCGCCCCGGGGCGGGGCGCGACGGCAGCGGCTGGAGGCCCTGGCCGAGGAGCCACGCACCCTGATCTTCTACGAGGCGCCCCATCGCCTGCTGGCGCTGCTGGAGGATCTGCTGGCGGTGCTGGGGGACCGACCGATCCAGGTGGCCCGCGAACTGACGAAGCGCCATGAGCAGCAGGTGGGGCCGAGCGTGGCTCAGGCGCTGGAGCACTTTCGGCGCACGCCACCCCAGGGGGAGTGCACGGTGGTGCTGGGGGGAGCGACGGCTCCGGAGCCCCCTGCCTGGGATGGGGAGGCGCTGCGCGAGGCCTTGGCGGCGCTGGTGGCCTCGGGCCTGAGTCGCCGCGAGGCGGCCCGCAGCCTGGCCGAACGCAGCGGCCACAGCCGCCGGGCCCTCTATGCCCTGCTGCACCAGCCACCGACGCCCGAGGCCGCCGCGGAGGGTGCAGGGACAGGGGGCAGGGTCGCCGCCGACACGGCAGAGTGAAGGCCAGACGTTCCAGTCCGCCGAGATCCGATGCTGCGTGTTCGTCTGCTGGTGGGCAGCCTCGGCGGCGGCCTGCTGCTGCTGCTGGCCCTCTGCCTGGGGGCCCAGAACCTGGAGCAGCGGCCGCGGCTGAATCTCGGCTTCGCCCAGGCCGCCTCCCTGCCGGCTGGCTTCCTGGTGGGCGCAGCCCTGGCGCTGGGGGTGATCAGTGGTGGCAGCAGCGCCGCCCTGCTGCTTCCCCGCCGGGACCGCCGCGACTGATCGGCCGTCCACGCCACGCCGCCGATCCCGCCCGACCTGGGAGCCTGGTGCGCCCAGCCGCAGCTGCCCCTGATCGACGTGGAGGCCCCGCCACCGGGCGGATCAGCGTCTCACAGGAACTCATCCGCATCGAGCCCGTGGCGTCGCACCAATGGGCAGAACGATGGCATTGCAATCATTCTCGCCATCAAGATGCCGAGGCATTCCTGATGCAGTGCGTCTCAGGCTGAAGCTGCCATGGACGCCCGATCGGCTCTGTTCTTGTTCGGGACCTGGCCTGTCGAGCGATGGGCAACGGCCCCCTAAACAGCCCTCAGCCGGTCGCCACTGGTGCTGTGATCACCGGCATGGGGTTGATCGTCGGCATCGACGATGGCGATGCGACCCAGGCTCTGCAGCTTGGCCCGGTACATCGCCGCATCGGAGCGCTGCATCGCCTGCAGGGGGGTGGTCTGGGCCGGATTGACGATCGCCACGCCGATGCTGAGGTTGATCTCCAGGCAGATGGAGCCGAAGCACAGGGGCGTCTCGAAACCGGCGGCGATGCGACAGGCCAGGCCGTGGGCATCGCGCCGCAACTGCTCCCTGGCCTCGGCTCTGTCGGGCCTGATCGCCAGCAACACCAGAAATTCATCGCCGCCGAGGCGGGCCAGAAAGTCGCCGCTGCGCATCAGCCCCTGCAGTCGATCAGCAACCGCCACGAGCACCTGGTCGCCGACGCCATGGCCGTGGTTGTCGTTGATCTCCTTGAACCGATCCACATCGACGAACAGGAGCGCGACATGGCCCTGATCGGCCACCTGCCGTTCGGACTCCAGCTGCAGATACTCGAAGAAATAGCGACGGTTCGGCAGGCCCGTCAGCGGATCCTCCAGGGCCAGCCGTCGGGAGCTGTCGAGCAGATGCTGGAGGCGCTGCCGCAGCTGGTGCAGCCGAGTGGCCAGCCGTGCCTCCTCCGGCGAGGGGTCAGGGGCGGTCCGCAAGCGGCGGGGTCGAGGCGCCGGCGTGACAACCTCTCCAGCGGGCTCTCGGGCGATCAAGCGGGTCAGCACCCGGGCATCCACCGGGGCCTCGGGACCGTCGGCCTCCCTTTGCTGCAGCAGGCTCTCGAGCTCCCGGCAGATGCGGCGCAGGCGACGACTGGCCCGCAGCTCCAGACGTCTCTGGCTGAGCTGCCGTTGCTGCTGCTCGCGCTGCAGCAGCAGCCGCAGGCAGAGCAGCAGCAGCAGGGGGAAGCAGCAACAGCAAGCCCTGATCCGCCAGCGAGCGGGCCAGGGCTGGCCCAAGCGCCAGGGGGCGCAGCCCCACCAGACCTCCGCTGGTGTAAAGCCGCGATCCGGTGACCTCCTCGATCGCGGACGTCGGTGGGATGGCACCGGCCTCGACCGGGACCACGAGCACCTCCGCCGCGAGCCGGGTCAGGCTGGCGTGCAGATAGGGGCCATGGTCAGCTCCGAGCAGGGGCGAGAGCAGCACCAGCCCTCCATGGGCGGACCTCCGGCTGGCGCTGTCCCAGACCGAGGAAGCCATGCCGAGGAAGAAACGGCCGTCGCCGCTGCGGCAGAGCAGGGGCCTGGGGGGCCGAACCGGAGCCGCAGGGGCGGGATGGGCCGATGGCAGGTTGGCTGCGGCACAGGCCTGCAGGGCCGCATCAGCGGGGCTGGGATCACCGGCCCGGCCGTGGGCATGGAGCAGATGATCCGCACGATCGAACAACAGCATCACGCTGCCGTCGGAAAAGATCGGTGCCACGTCCAGATGGAGGCTGGGAAAACGGGGAAGGCGGCCGGAGAGAAAGGCGTAGGTGTCGTCCCTGCGGGCCCAGTCACTGGTGGTGCGCCGCAGGGCGGCCTGGGAGAGGCGGAGCACCTCCAAAGCCTCCTGCCGTTCCAGCCGCTGATCGTGGCGGACCTCGGTGCCGCGGCGGAGGAGCTCCAGCGCCAGCAGCGGCGAAATCAGCAGCAGGGCAGTGAGGAGGGCCTTGCCCTGGCTCCTGGCACTGGGCTGCCGCCGCCGACCTCGAAGCAACCAGCGGCGCAGACCACGGTTCAGTCCAGGGGCGGAAAGCGGCGGCGGCAGCGGCATTCTCTGTAAGGCTCCGCTGACGAGAGAACGCCAGATCAGACTAGGCGCTGTAAGCAGCGATACCAAAAGTAAGGGCCGCTGGAGCTACCGACCTGAATCAGCTGCCGGGCAGGGCAAACAGGGCCCCTTCGACCACCACCCGACTGATCCCCTGGGCCAGCAGGTAAGGGGCTGTGCGGCTCAGCACGGCGGTGTCGGGGATCTTGATCACCCGCTGGGTGCGGCCGCAGAGGCGCTTGGCCTGGCGAGGATTGACATACACCAGCAGGGCCCGTCGCTCGAGCTCCTCTTCGGGCAGGCGGCCGAGTTCGCTGATGTCCCGCAGCGGCAGGGGCTGGAGTTCCACGGTCTTGTCAACCAGCATGTAGGCGCTGACGGGTAGATCAGCGGCCTCCAGCGGACGGGGACGGACCTCGACCTGGGAATCGCCCAGGTCCAGCAAGGGAACCGGCACGAACAGGGAGGCATCCTCGCTGTCGTCATCGGTGAGCAGATCCTCATCCTCCTCACCGAAATCATCGGCATCGTCAATCGCCAGCACCCCGGGACCGGACTCGCCATCGGCGTCGGCATCGGCCTGGCGATCGGCCTCGGGTTCGGCCTCAGCGGCCGGATCGGGGAAGGGGCGCCGCGCGGCGTCGGTGAGGGGCTGGGCGGTGGCGGTGTGGAGCGGAGGCGGGGTGGGGGATTGGTGGGATGCATCGGCGGCCGCGGGCTCCGCCGGGTCTGGGGTGGCCGCGGAAGACTCCGCGGTCGCGGCAGGATGCGACTGCGGCGAGACAGCCGCCGGAGCTGTCACCTCAACAGTGGGCGCGCCAGCGATGGCATCAGCCGCCAGGGTCGTGTCCAGAGCGGATGGGGCGGCGGACTCGACGGCCAAAAGCCCTGCAGCGCCAAGGTCGCAAGGATCGAGCGAACGGTCGCTCTCCGTGTCCTGCAGCAGGTTGCCCTGGGCGGCGGCCCCCGGCTGGGCAGCAGGGGCCTGGCCGGGACGGCGACCGCGGCGCTCCTTGAGACGCTCGTATTCCTCCGGCCCCAGGGCGGCCTTGACCGCCCGGATCACCGTGTTCGGGCTGCAGCCGAACACCACCGAAAGGTGCTGGGCCCCATCGCCACGGCGGTACTTTTCAACCACCTCGGCCTTCTGCCTGTCCGTAAGCCGAGCCGCAGGCATGGGGCAAACAACCGCACAGCCTCCCATCCTAGAAGCTGCGGCGCTGAATTCAAGACGGCAGACGCAGCCTGCCGCAAGCTGGCACAATGACGCTGAGGCTCCCTTAGCTCAGCTGGATAGAGCAGCTGCCTTCTAAGCAGCCGGTCGATGGTTCGAATCCATCAGGGGTCGTTTGAGTTAGAGCCTGCTTTCTCGGCCCAGAAGCCCTTCTGCCACAGGCTTTTGGGCTGACAGGCTTTGCCGGATTCTGCTCGCCCGTGCCA
>CAIZQU010000051.1 GCA_903935205.1 uncultured cyanobacterium
ACAAGTCAATCGCCTCGATTCATCGTGGCTGCAAGAGGTGCATCTGCGCCTCTCGAATGACAGTCCGTCATTCCACCCTGTTCACCCTCTGATCAGGGCATTCGGGCCTCGGGTTTTACACCACTCAAAGGGACGCGGCCAGAACGCGAGCATCTCCTCGATCAGCGACTCGCTGCGGCGGTGGAAGCGCACCTGGCCGGCCTCCACCAGCGGGGCCACGGCATGGGCGCGGGAGGCCTTGCTGCCCTTGGGCGGTATCGCGATCAGGCCCGGCACCTGGCGCCTCAGCAGCTGGCAGACCGCCGGGCCGTTGGCCGCGTCCTCAATCAGCACCGCATCAGGCTGCAGGCCCTGGCGCTCCAGTGAAGTGAGCGAGGCCAGCAGGAAGCGGATTACGCCCGGCAGGTCGAGCTGCTGCCGATGGGCCCAGAGCACCTCGATCTGCAGCTCCGCCCAGGGATCGGGGGCAGTCACCCCTTCAGTGTTGCGTTGGCCTGGGCGATGGGCGAAGGCGGCACTGGTGGCCAGCACCAGGCCCTGTCGACGCGCCTCCTGCAACGGACTGCGCTCGGGCTCTAGCAGGCCCAGCAGGCAGAAGCCGCAGGGGTCGTTGTCCTTGCCGTCCTTGAAACTCAGGTCACAGCTCAGCACCAGCGGCGCGTACCGCTTGGGCCGGCCGGGGATGGCGGGCAGGGGCGGCTGGATCCACCCCTTGCGGAACAACAGCCCTTCCGCCGGGCTGGGTCGCTGCTGGTAGAGGGCGTTCCACCAGTAGCTGCCCAGGCGGGTGCGGATCTTGATCAGTTCCGGCAGCGGGAACCTCTCCGGGCACAGCGCCTCGCCCGGCTGGCGCCAATCAGGCACCACCGTGCAGGTGGCAGGGAAGCGGGGCCGATTCTTCATCGGTTCGGCGATCGCCGGCAGGTCGAGCACGTGCCAGTGCTGCGGCGCCTCCCCCAGCTCCTGCTCCAGCAACCAGGCCACCACGTCCTGGTGGTCCCAGCGGGTCAGCACGATCACCAGGGCCGAGAGGTTCCGCTGGATGGTGCCGGCCGCATCCGCCACCTCAGCCGGTTCGGCTCGGGTGAGCCAGACACTGCGCAGCCAGTCGATCAGCCGCTCGCGGATCACCCGCGATGAGGCATCAGCCGGGCCCTTGTAGGGGTCGTCGATGATCCCCAGGCTGTAGCCCTTACCGGTGAACGGGCCATTCACCCCGGCCGCGATGCAACCGCCTCGCTCTGGCGTCAGCCAGTTGCCGACGGCCGCCGAATCCTTGGAGAGCGGGTTGCCGGTGAGCCGGTAGTAATGCCGGGCCTCGCGGCTGTGGGCGTAGGCCAGCTCGGCGGAGTAGGAGGCGATGGCGCAGAACAGCTGCGGGTGGCGCTGGATGAAGTACGCCGGGAAGAGCTTGGAGACCAGCAGCGATTTCCCCAGCCGCGGCGGACAGGTGACGATCAGCCGGCTCAGTTCCCCATCAGCGACGGCCTGCAGCCGCTCGATCAGCAGCTCCGCCCAGCGGTGAAAGCCATAGCGGGGGTAGGCAGTTGCGATGAACTCGCGAAGCGACTGGGGCGCAGATGGCGGAGTTGCCTCAGCCCCCGCGGGGAAGCCAAGCAGGCCGGCATCGCCCCAGGGGTCGGCGGCGGGGTCGAGCAGCAGGCCAGGGCTGCGGGTCAAGGTCGAGGTGCTCATTGCCTCGCCTCCGGCGGCTTGATCGGCGCCCGCAACAGCCCACCGATCTCCGCGATCACCCGGAAGGCACCGACCGCAGCGGAGAACTGCTCAGCGTTCATCGCCCGCCGGGCGCATTCGTTCAGCGCAAAGATCTGCTCGGCCTGGTGGCGACGCCGGTCGGAGATCAGCTCCTCCACCATCCGCTCGCGGGCGAGCGCCAGATAGCGGCTGATGGTCTTGATGTTGCTCACCCCCCAGTTCTGGGTGGCTTTTTCCCTCATCAGCGCCAATGGCAGCCGCTGTGCGATCCACAGCTGCGCCTCCGCGATGCGCATCTCCACTTCCATGTGAGAGGCCCTGGGGCGATGGTCCTTGCGCCGCCGTGCCCGTGGTGGGTTGCCCTTGCCCACCGGTCGGGAGGGATCGAGCGGCACCGGCGCCCAGACAGGCTGGCCGTCGGCGTCCTGCTGGGTAGGAGCGGCGCGCAGCTCCTCCACTGGATCCAGCACTGCGGAAGCCACTGGACGCTGGCTGCGGGGTGCAGGGGTGGCGGCGGAGCGGGCCAAGGGAGTCGCGTCCTCACCAGATGAACAGCGGGCCCGCGTCGGGACTCCAGCTATTCAGGACTCCCGAGAGCGTAGCTCCCAGGAGAATTTGCGTCTGCCCTTGGCCAGTGGGCCATGCCCTGCTGTGCATCCCTCAAGTGGGACGAGGGGCCGCTGGTGGGACGCTCCTGGGACGGTGAGCGTCCCACCCCAGATCCCTTGCCGCCCATGCGATCAGAGGCCCTGGGTACATCTAAATCTATTTCTAAGAATATAGATATTTATAGAGAGAGGTGGAGGGGTGTCTATGTAGGGCTTGCTGAATTTCATTTGCGGGATTTTTCGACGCGCCAAAGGCGGATCTCTCGGCTCGCACTCCCAAACAGTGGTGACCACAGTTTGACTACTAGAAGCTGACTAAGCAGCCCT
>CAIZQU010000052.1 GCA_903935205.1 uncultured cyanobacterium
GCCGTACAGCTCCAGGAACTGCGACAATGACATCCCAGGCTGGAACTGGATCCGGTTCATAGCCATGGCATCTGGGCCAGTACACGCGTACCAGCTTAGCCTGGGAAAGCTGGTCGCGGAGCTTGGTGCCTAATCAAGACCTAGCTTGTGTAAGCCCCATACGTCATGGCTGGGGTGGGCGGCACACGTCGCAGTATCCCCGACGAGGCGCAGGCACCCCGTTCCAGTGATCACGATGCCGACGCTAAATATGGGGTCAGTGGTACCAACAGACACCATCACTATGGATACGTCCTAAAGATGATGCAAAAACTGCATGGCTCTAGCCTGGAAGCTGGCTCGCTGTTAGGCTCAAGAGAGTCTCAGGCAAACGATCTGGCTCAGCTTGCTCACAGTGGGATGTCGGCGCGGCGTGCTCGACTCAGATGCCGGAGCCACGCCTACCCGATCCTGCGGAACTATTGCTTTGCGGGACTCCTCGCGCTGTTGGGGGGGTGTCCAGGTAGTGCCCGTCTCCCCGAGTGTGTGGTTGGGAAGCCTGTCCCGAGTGCCACACAGGTTGGGCTTTGGCAGAAGGTTCCGCAAGCAAGCCGCATTGATGTGGCCATCGATGGCAGCGGCTCGATGCAGGGGCTGACTGGTTCCCCCAAGGCATCGGCAGCCTGGAAAGCGTTGCTCAAGGGTGTGACACTGGCGGCTGCCTCCGCCGGGCAGCCGATCCAGGCGCTGCGGAGTGGCAGTGGCCAGCTCCAGCCTCTCACCAATGTCAGTCAGGCGTCGGAGCCCTGTTTTTTTTCCAGCTGTGGTGCCTATGCCTCAGTGAGCTCCAGCCTGGATGCGGTCTGGAAGGGAGCTCTGCCGACAGGTTCGGGAGTCCCCCTGAAGGTGGCGATCAGCGACCTGGAGGTCAACGAAGGAGACATCAGTGGATTGGTGGCCGCCATCAAGCCACATGTGCGCAAGGGAGCCGTGATCGGTGTGCTTGCTGTGAAGCTTCCCTTCCAAGGCAGTGTTTACAACAGCCAAAGCGAAGTGGTTCACACGGGCCAGTCGCAGCGCCCGATCTACCTGCTCGCCACCGGACCGCAAGCCCAGCTGAAGGCCTTCCTCAATGATGTGCGTACCAAGGCGGCGCTTGGGGGTGTTCCTACGGACACCATGCAGCTCACCTTCCTGGACGAGCACGTCAACAGGCCGACGCTCAAGGCGGCCTCCGTCCAGGGCGTTCCTCCGCAAGCGATCAACAGCGGACTACCGATTCGACTGGCGAACAGCACCTACAGCCCGGGGGGACAGCCTGACTTTCAGTTTGTGAAGCTTTTATCGCAGGCAGAGGGCGTTCGACTGAGCAGTAGCGCCACGGTCGGCACTTCCCAAGCCAAACTTCCGGAAATCGCCGTGGCGCAGGTTGAGCCTGTGGTCCTGCCTGGTGCGGGGCCTGCAATGGGTTCAGGGTTGTCGGTGAAGGGGCTTCAGCTTCAGGGCCAACAGCTGGTGATGGAGTTAGCCATTCCTGGTCAGACACCGGCTGGAGCTGTTCGTGCCACGGTTCCTCGCGGCCAGCTCCCTGAGGACTGGTGGATCAGCTGGAACAGACGGGAACCTTCCTCCTCATCCGCAAGAGACCAAACAGATGGTCTCTTACTTCTTCTCACAAGCCTCGGTTCTCTTCTCGTAGAGCCAGGGTCCACCCCGGCAGCAGCATTCTGCCTTGCCTTTAGCCACGGTTGAAACCTTCAAGCCATGCGAATTCTGCAATGGGTCCTTCTCGCCGCCAGCGTTACCGTCGGAGTAATTTGGGTCTTTCTATTCCAGAACTGGATCTTTCTCAATGTCTTTCCAGGCCTTCTCGTTGGTCCTGGCCTCAAGCTTGATGATTATCTCCAGACCGGGAGCAGCCCCGCCTTTACCGTCCTTTGGGCAGGCTGTATAGCAGCTCTTCTTATCTGGCTTGCCAGAACGATGACATCGCGCCCACGCAGCTCTGCCCAAGTTCGATCGATGCAGCCCCAATGGTGGCTTGCTGCGGTTCTACTGACTGGGTTTGGGTGGCTCTGCCTTGGCTGGTTCACCATCTTTCGCTGGCAAGTCACTGGCACAAGTCCAATCGAAGGAGCCAATGTCAACTTCTATCCCGTTCCTCCAGGCGGTTGGATATTGCTTATTGGCTTTGTCCTTTTTGACGTAATTCTGTTATTCTGGTTGCCGACCATGCTCGCCTCACCTCGCACTTACCGGTTTGTGGTTCCTGGAGCCGTGACCATCCTGGGGAGCCGTTGAGATGAAGCAGTATTTTGCGATCGGCGTCGGTGGAACCGGTGCCAAATGCCTTGAGGCTCTCACCCACATCCATGCATGTGGGCTGCTCAGTGATCCAGACGGCACCCCCTCAAGACTTGGGGTGTTCCTCGTGGAGCCAGATCAACAGAGTGCCCTGCTTGCACGTGCTCAGACTGCAATTACACGCTACGCAGCCATGCAGAAAGCCATCGGACAAGGCGCCGATCGATTTGCAAGAGGCGAACTTCGTGATTATGGAGCCTGGAGCCCATTGAGTACTGCCTCTGGCAGTATCAGTCTCGATCAAGTCTTCCCCAAAGCCATTCTGCGCACACAGGCTCCTGGTGTCGCTGCTCTGTTTGATTGTCTGTTTCCCCCTGAGGAGCAAACTGCGGACCTTGAGGTCGGTTTCCGTGGTCGGCCCCCCATTGGTTCGGCTGTGATGAGTCGCGTCAGCCTGGAGAAGGAAGCCCAGGCTGGTCAGTGGCAGCAAATGCTGAATGATATTCAAACAGCTGCCGGCAGTGGTGATACGACAGTGATCCACCTGTTTGGAAGTGTGTTTGGTGGGACTGGTGCCTCGGGTGTTCCCACTCTGGGGCAACTCCTCAAGAATTGGCTTAAGGATCAGGGTGTCAGTAGTGTTCAAGTCCAGGCATCACTGCTTCTTCCCTATTTTGATTTTGATGGAGTAGCTGATGATGAAACAGGTGTGCATGCTGAGTCCCGTAACTTCCAGCTGAACACCGATGCTGCACTTCAATATCTGAGCACCAGTGGCGAGGCTTGCTTTGATCGCGTGTATCTAATCGGAAGTGATATCAAGGCACGTTATGGCTTCAGTATTGGTGGTGTCTCTCAGTCCAATGCTGCCCATTTGGTCGAACTGCTTGCGGTCTTGGGGATGCGGCATCGTCCCCAGGGAGGGAACGCATACGCCCATGTGCTCAGTCGCGCAAACCCGCAACAAATTAATTGGGAGGACTTACCGGATGATGAGGTCGTCGGGGAAGCAATGGCTCGTGGCGCACGATTTGCGGTTGCATGGCGCAACAACATCAGCCGTGAGATTGATGATGCGCAGAAGATCTCAATCCGCAGTTTCCTTGCCGGTGCACCATGGGCTAGGCGATTCTTTGATCCTACTGGCTCTACAAGTGGTCGGAGTGGCAGGCCAAATGTCCGCGACAAGGAACAACTCTCCGTCCAGAGCAGCATCAATCAGTATGTCGATACTCTGCTGCAGTGGCTGAATCAGATCACCACTAATCTTGGCAGTGGGTTCAAGCAAGACTTGTTTACGGCATCGCTTCTTGTCCCAGCGAATGACTTTGTAAACGATCTCCACAAGATTGTTCGTGGCAAAGCACGTCCCAATGGAAATGGTGCTTCAGATACGATAGAAGCCGTCAAAGTTAAGATTGACCAACTCCCTGATGATGCCGTTACCCATACAGGCATGGCCGGATTAGCTGATTGCCTTTGGGAGCACGTGAGCTGATCTCAGATCCTGAAGTCCATTCCATCACCGACGTTGACTGCCACCTCCAGAGCCCATGACCTCATCACAACCTCAGGACATCGTTCAGATCCCCTGGTTCCCTAAAACCGAACCTCCCCTAGGTGGTGGTGCCAGGGCCGGCGAGTGGCAGCTCCGACCACAACGCGAATTGAGCACGATTGCCAAGAATCTCGTCTATGAGGTCTCTACCACCAGGGTGAATTCGTTGCCCTCGCCGTGGTCACGGGCGCTGCAGTTTGAGCAGGCAATTCTGAACTCACGATACCCAACACGTGAAGCTCTGTTAGAGGAATGGTTTGGGGGGATGGCGTGTCTCGGCCTCTGGGACATGTTTGGGCTACGAATGGAGAGCATGAGGGTAGCCCTGCAAGAGCATGCTGATCTGGAGGATGATGCGGTTGGGCCGTTTACACGTAGCCTTGCCAGTTCACGGCCTGATAGCAGCTTTTCCCTGTCAAGACATCCAGAAGGGAGTCATCCCTGGGATGTGGTGTATGTCTTCCATGTTCAAGGCGTCGTGGTGGGGTTCAGCTCACCTTCCACCCTCTTCTGTCCAGCAGTCCACTTGCCAAAACCGATTCAGGGCATGGGCTGGACCGCAGCGGGTAAATTCAGCAGTCCCCTCGACTTTTTAGGAACACCCCAGCGACTGGCTCTCGCAGATTGGTTCAGTCACGTGAAATCAGGAGTCCTGACCGCATCTGATCTCAACAGTCAAACCACTGCGGGACAGCTCGCCCAGGTGCTGAATGGATTGATTCAACGACTCAGCGGTGGTCAGCTTGGTAATCCAACGCTGTCGGATACCGCGCGAATTCTGAATTTGCCAACGAGACCCGAAGCGCTGGCGGTGCTCTCTCGTCCGGCTAAAGGTGGAGTCAGTCCCAGCCAAGCCACCATCGAGCTAGGCGATCGTCAACGACGGCCTCTGCCGGATACACCGGCTGGCCGGCCGGTGGTGCTGGTCGACCCTGAAATGCCAAGTAAGCTCGGACTTACGGGTGCTGACATTTGCCTTTATAAGTCTGCAACGCTTGAATCGATTGGCTATGACCCATCCCGGCTGGAGCAACAGTATGGAGCTGAAATCCGGGTTTTGACTCCCGACCACATCTTCTTGGATGAGCTCTATCTGTTACCAGGTGAGCAGGTCTTGATTAACTCCTGGTTACCAGCGCGCTTGGAGGGGGTGCCCACAGTCAATGGAGAAGTGGTGACACCGCTTCTACCATTCAAGCCTGAGATCCGTCAGCTGTTCAGCAGTAGAGAGCTTCAGGAGCGTTCTGAGTTGCGTGTCGTGCAGACAAGCGTGGGCATGGAGCTTGAGGTGCGGTTGAGTCTCCCACTTCAAGGGCAACGTGAACCATATGGAATCAGACGTTCATATCCGCTTAAGGAAGAGAATCTTGTCGCCGACAACGTACCGGTAATCACCCTCTGGCCATACGTCTCCGATACGAACTGGAAGCTCTTCTATCTTTTCTGCGAAGATAGCCCGACAGGTCTTACTGTTGACGGCTTTAGCGATTATGACCGCAAGATTGGTCAAGATGGCGACCAGACAGTGAAATACTTTACGACCCCATATTTCCCTGATCTCGTGCGCTTCAGCGAGCGTGGTCAAGATCGTGGACTCTTGCCCGTGACATCTCCACCAGCAAAGTCCAACCAGTCAGACCTTTGGCAAGTGGGGATTGACTTTGGAACATCATTCACGAACTTCTATATTGACTCTGGAGATGGGCCAAGACGCCAGCAGCTTGAGACGCGGCTCGTTTCGTTAACTCTCTCCCAAAAGGAGAACAGACAAAGGCTGCTTAACCAATATTTCATTCCTGAGGATATGGTACCTAGTGCCGAGTTTGGTGGTAATCCACCCACAGCTACTGCAATTAGCCTGCGTGGTTGGCAAGAAGTACTTGGCCAGGTGCCTGAACTTTTCCATGAAGCCCGGCTTCGGGTTCCGATCCCTGGTGAATTCGGAGGAGTGGAGCTTCGCACTGGCTTCAAGTGGGAGCAGTTGCAATATCAGAAGCCTTTCCTCAAAGAGCTTGCTCTACTGATCAGCGCCAATGCTGCTGCTAGTGGCGCTAGCGAATTACACTGGTCAGTCTCCTACCCGAGTGCCTTCTCCCCTAATGAAGTAGCGCGCTACCGGCGGGTGTGGATCGAGCTGCTTGATGAGCTCAGTCGTTTAACAGGGATTCGGCACCAGCTCAATAATAAAGGGGGTGAAGGTGGGTTGCAGACCGAGGCCGTTGCCTTTGCTAGCTATTTTGGAAACTTCCATAATAGGCAGATGGTACACACATCATGCCTGGATATCGGTGGTGGCACAACAGACATTTCAGTCTGGCAAGAAAACAAGCTAATTCATCAAGTCTCTGTTCCTTATGCTGGTCGGGATATCAGCTCTCAGTTGTTGCGACGTAAACCATCGTTCGTTAAATCACTTTTCCCTCCAAGTCTGACAAGTGAGATTCATGACGATGAGGCTCGAGCACGCCAAGACCGTAACTTTACTAGTCGCCTTGATAACATTATTCGTTATGGATCTGACGAGTTACTCGGTGGGCGTCTAGATATGCTTGTAAACCAATCATCGCGCCTTCAGGCTCCACTTCAGCAGTTTCTGAGTCTCTTGGCAGTTAGCTATGGTGGCCTATACCACTATCTTGGCCTGGTACTTCAAGTGCTACGTACAGAAGGGGAGTTGACTCGTAATGTCCCGACGCCTGTTTATCTTGGTGGGAACGGTGGCAGACTGCTCAACTGGATTGATGCGAGTAGTCGTTTTCAGCGCGATGGGGAAATAGACCGATTACTCGCAAATCTTCAGACCAAAGCTGCCAGCTGTGAATCTGGACCAGCCAATACTACTCTTTCTGACGCCTATAAGGATGAGACAGCGTGCGGCCTCATCAGTGAAGGGGTCAACTTGAGTGGAGACTTTGACCCCAGAGATGACGTGATGATCTCTGGCGCGCAGCTCCGAATTAATGGGTGGGAATTCCGCTCCGATTCTCGCGTAGTCTTGCCTCACAACAATGACAAGATCGAGAGTTATTCACTTCCTGACCTCGGGTTCCTCAAGGACTTTGTGGCAAATTACGATTCGAGCATTGCCGAACTGCGAATCCGCAATCTAATTCCGATTGGAGAGCTCAGCAACGCTGCATCACTCTGGCAGGAGGTTGAGACAGAGATCCGGTCACTTTGTCTGGCCAAGGTTGGATTGGATACGAATGACCTTGAACCCGAACCCGGGTTCATCCTGGGACTGCGTGCCCTTACCAACACTCTCGGTCGGCTTTGGGCCGAGCGGTTCTGATCGTGATCATCATGAGACTACGACTCCTAAAAAGCTCCTTTGTTCTGGGCAGCCTGATGTGCGTTGCATCGCTCGGGGCTGGCTATACGCAGCTCAGCAACGTAAGTTTGCCAGGCCAATCAGATTCCACTGCCTTAACCTCTCCGGCAGCTTCCCCTGGCAGCCAGGAATTGCCTACCCCTGCTACTGGAGGGGCGAAGCAGCAGATGCGCTCCGCGCAGTCTCAGAGCACAAGCAGCGTTGAGTGGCTTTTGCAACCTGGTCTATTCGGCGTTAAGCATGGTATCTGGCTCGGCTGGACTTCACTTACATTCGGTCTTTCCGGGATTGGTCTGGCATTATTTATCAGGCACCAATCAGCTCGAGAAATCAGTCAGCTCAGGCAAATACTCTCTCGGATCACGAGGGAAATCGAAAGAGCAGATTCCTCAATTCATAGAATCTCAACGAAAGGCGAGCAAGATAGCAAGAGTATTATTAATCTTCAGGCAGCATATCATCAGCTCGAAAATAAGCATGCAGCAATTCTGGCAACCATCAACAGCCTTCGGATTCAGCAAAGGATGGAGCCTCAGAACTCTGCTATTCCAATGCCAACTCAGATTAGTACACCGCTAGCAACTCAGCCTTATCAACCATCGCCAGCCGAGAAACAGGCTGAGCTTACAGCAGCCGTGAATCGTGGTGACCGCCAGTTAGTCAAGTCTGAGACTCGCGCCCATTTGAACATCACGCATGCTTCCGAGAATGCGATCTCTATGGGGCGCCTAAATGAAACACAGTTAGAAGAAGTTTCAGCTGGCGGAAGCTATTGGGCGGCTTCTTTCGGAGGCGAAACCTGGCTATACCCTACTGAGCAAACTCTGAAGGGTTACACACAGTCCCAGCGCCCTACTGGTATATTCAATTACACCCGGCAGCCAATTTCCTCCGCTCAAGTTGTTTCGCCTGCACGGTTGACATTGAATGGGACTCTTTGGCAAGTTGTCGAAATGGGCAGCATTGCGGTACCTGGTTAGTTTGGTCAGCCTTTTGCATCCTCAATGGCCTTAAGGCGAGACTCTAACTGCCGGAGCCGATTCTCAAGACTGACTTGCAGGGGATCAGTCTGCAGGCCAAGGCGGCCCTTGGCTCCCAGGTACCAGCGCCGTCCGTATTCCACTACATTCACGCGCCCTGGCTCCAACAGTTCGAGAACAGCAGGAGGCTCTGCTTCAGCCTCGATCTCGAAGAGCCTCTCCAGGCTCTGAATCTGGCTGCGGCGATTCACGAGACCTGGCCTTGGAAAGAGCAGCCACTCCCCATCTTGCGTCTCGATAATCCAAGTTGTCCCTTGAGCAAAGACCTCAAGCTCAACTTCAGAAATCATCCCGCTCAAGGTACGTCCACTGACGCTGCAGGCCCGAGCAAATGGCTGTAGCAGGGATGGGCTTGTCCGATAGGTTTCCAGGATCCCGTTAAGCGGCAGATTGAGTGCTGGTATCACTATTTTCTCCTGTCCTGGCTTCACTGGTAGCTCAGGCTGGCGTGATGTTGAATGATCAGCTGCTTTTAGTTGCTGATCCCTCCAGTCAACAAGATCAGACTCGAGACGTCCCAAACGTTCCAGGAGCTCATCGACATCCTGCCTGACATGATTAAAGCTTCGCCTGGTTGACTCATTTGACTCCAAAAATCGATCGCTCAACTTGCTGACACTGTTAAGCAGGAATTTGATTGAGTCAACAATCTTATCGGAATCCATGTCGGTCGTGAATGATGGGTGTAAATGCGGGTTATGAGGCCTGTCTGGTTTGATGAGTGATGGCGACGATTCCAGGTCGCTGCGATTAACAACAAACTCGCTGTGGCCAGCAAGACCGGCGACTCGAATGCAATCACCCTCATGCAGCCTATGGACAATTGACTTGGGACTGAGAGTCTCTCCTGATACTGAGATAATCCGCATCCGTCCTGCTGCAATCAACTCCTCCGAGGTCTCTGGCGGCCCACGGTTCGCCATAAACTCATGCAGTTGAACGAAATCTCTCACCGGCGTGGCAGGTCATTTTTGCTTATGTACTCTATCTCCTCAGGCTCTAAATCGCCAGGGTGCTTGGCCTGACATGCAGTGACTCGCACTGCTACTGGACCTGCCCCAGGGGCCCTCTGGTCTGAGCACCACATGGGATCTGCTCAAGTCAGTGCGACCCCTCCAAGCTAGACTGTGATTATTCAGGCTACATCCAAAATCATTGCCATGTCTCCTCAAGTGATTCTGGTTGGGGCCACCCGAGTGATTATCATCGTCTCGATACTCGTCATCGGATTCGGCTCTCTGCAACTATCTGCTGTTCTGAATCGACGCATCCGCCCACTCTCCGAGAAGCTGATTCGTCTTCACCAAACACCTACTGCAGATGTTACTCATGAGGGCGATCTTGGGAAGTTCCAGAAGAGCTACCAAGATCTCATGAAGCATACAGATGATGTTGATACAGCTGAATTCAGTGCCGGACTGATCGAGACACTGGAGCTTCGTTACTTTGGCCGCTCTCTCACTGTCGCCAGCGCTCAGAGTTGGGTGAAGCAGGCACCCAGCCTTTTGATCTCACTGGGATTGCTCGGCACCTTTGCAGGCCTCACGGTGGGCCTCAATCAGATCGGTGGCATCCTTACCAAAGAACTCAATCCATCCGCCGCCATGAGCGCTCTTTCTGCGCTCATGACGCCAATGGCCGCAGCCTTCGAAACCAGCCTTCTGGGCCTTCTGCTCAGCTTGGTCGTCCTGATCTGGACCCAGATCACTGGCACTCGCACCTGCCTAGAACGCTGTGAGGCCTTGTTAAGCAGTTGGCTTGAAACAGTGCTGCCTCAGCAGCTTGGCACAAGGCTTATGACCCCGCTGCGTCAGTCACTCGACAAGCTTAACGAGACCACAAAGGAACTTCCTGAGGCCATTTCTTTAGCAGTCAGTGAAGCCATGAAATCCGCGTTCAGTGCCAAGCTGAACGACCTTTTTGATGTTCAGGTGAACTTGGCTTCTGAAGCAGCTTCAGCCGTCCAAAGCCTCACTATTGTCGCCAGCAACCTCAATGAAAGTGGTCAAGACTTCGTGAAAGCAGCAGAGGCTTTCCGGCAAAGTGACTTTGCCTCCACCCTGAATCTCTCCGTTAAGTCTCTGGTAGAAACACGGGAGCAGTTAACCGACAGTACTGAGGCTCTCAGCAAGCGCCTCTTTGAGGTTCGCGACAGCCTCCTTTTTACCCAATCCGAATGGAAGCTTCTCGCAAAAGCTGCCGAGAATGAGTTGGAATCCTGCCACCAAGCATGCTTGCACATTACAGATGAGATCAGCACCCTAAAAAGTGCAGCTGAGTTGATGCAGCAAAGTACCAACGCTGCAACTGAGTCCACGAAGCAACTTCGGGAAGCACGGTTGGAGGTGATGCGTGATCGCAAGCTGGCCATCGAGACTGTGGAGGCCATTCAGGAACGGCTCGCAACCGACAATTCCACTGCAGAGAGCTGTAATGCATTTGTCATCGCACTCGAGAATTCTCTTCGTGGTTGGAACTCAAACATTGAACAACTGAATGCTCTCAGCCTTGCATTTGTTGAGTCCGTTCGAAAGACACAGCTTGAGGACGATAACAAGATCCAAGAGCGAGGCAGGCTAGCCGCAGAAACCATCGCGCAGCTTCAAGAAAAAATGCTCAAGGACCTTGGACAATCGATTGAAAACCAGCGTCTTCAAATAGCGTCGCTTGGGGCTCCCGCTCATTCCGCGAAAACGGCTGCTGACAATCTGCTGATCCAGTTGGGCGAACTACAACAGCGGGTCTCCGCATTGACCATACCCGAAGCCGTTAGGTCTTTTCCCCCGTCCGAGCTGAGGGGTTGATTCCATGGCACGATCAAAGCGGCGCGACCTCGATACGGACACCAATTATTGGATCGGTTACACTGATCTTCTCAGCAACAGCTTGTTAATCCTGCTTCTCACAGTGGCAGTGACATCAATTGCGAGAGTAACCAATGAAAAGCCCCCACTACTTAGGCTCACGGAACAAGAGTCCTTTCGCTTTGCTACGGGTAGCTATCAACTCAGCCCTGATTTCAAACGTCTGCTTGATCAAAGGATTCCTGAGATCATGAAGACGATCGACCGCTACCGCATCGATAGCGTCGAGGTCATTGGCCACACGGATGGTCAGCCGTCACCTGGGCGTAGCAATCTTGACCTATTGCTGCCCAATGCAAGTCGATCACCTGCCCTCGGTGGCTACCTACCTGGTTCTAATACAGATCTCGGCTTGCTGCGTGCCCTTGCAGTGGCCAACCACTTAAGACTCAGACTGGATCCCTCCGGTCAACGGGCTCTCGTGATCCGTTCTTACTCAGCGTCCAGCCTGATAGCTAGTGATGGCCGCTATTCACCTGCAGATGGCCGCGATCATGCTGAGCGTCGGCGCATCGAGGTCCGCTTCACGCGCTCGGAGGAGAATTGAGCATGCATTCTGACCCAACTCCCTTTCAGCGCCTTCTACGGCTGGAGAGAACACTCGAGCAGTTGCTGGCCGCACAGTTACCTGATCATGCCAGACGTCCACTTCATGAGCCATGCACGCGAGCCATCTGGCCATGTGATGAACTGCTGTTGACTCGTTTGCTACGCCGGTCGCCAGATGTGCTCGACGCCTATCAAGCTCCAGCCGAACTGACTGAGACGGAGGGGCAGGGCCTACGGCTGTCTGGCTCCAGCCAGTCCTCCCCCTTTCTTTTCAGTGAGCTATTGAGCGGGGATGCAGTCGTGTGGATTGCGAGCTCCTCCCCAGACTGGCTTTGGAGGAGCGCAATCTTTCGGCGCTTGTTTCTGCCTCTACCGGATGGACATCACGGCAATTCCTGCTTTGTTCAGACACTTCCGCTTTTTAAGCCAGTTGAGAGAGGCCAGTCATGGACCCTTTCACGACGCGGAGAGCTCGTCCCGCAGCTCAATCTTGTGCCGGAACAGGCTGAGCAGGCACAGCTTCTGCGACGCCTATCCCTTCTTGAGCAACTGAGTCTTCAACAACGGGTGAAGTTTGAGTCCCAGATTCAGGAACTTCAGATTCAAGTGCGCGTTCAACAGGAGGCAATCGACCGTCTCCTAAAGCTTCGGTCCGTTCAGGACCCGCACAAATAACACTTCCGTTTTTTGTTGTCTATATATGACACATCCCTCTCGCAATGCTTCCGGTTTTGATTTGTCGATCCGGTTTCGCCCTCCTCATCCGAGTTGCCACCCTGATCCTTCAGGCCATGTATCGGCCCACTTTTCTCGCATCCGCCAATGCACGCAATGCTTATGCAGGATTTCTGAGCTTACGGGTTCCTCCCTGCTTGGCAATTGAGGGTGGCTTTAGCCCCCCTCAATGAACCCCCTGCTACGGCTACTCGGAGCGGCCGCCTCCCACGGCCTGCTCACCGGCCAGATCGTCTTCTCGGCTGCCTTCGTCGGCGCCTGTGAGCTGCCCAACTGGATCCATGCCCCCCGTCAGGTGAATGCCTGCCTGGAGCGCTGGATGACGGTCAGCGCCCTGTTCTTCCCCTCCGGCATGCAGACCGCCGTGGCGACCAACCAGCCGGCTCTGGCCCCCGGCCGGCGGGGGGTGTTCCGATGAGCCGCTCCATTCCCGCCTCGGCCTACGTCGAGCACTTCGATCCGGAGCTGCCGCACCACCGTGCCTGGCTGCTGGCGGTGTTGGAGCGCTTGGTGGCCCATGACCCCAAGGCCCTGGAGGAGGGCGGCACCCTCAGGCGCCTCTGGATGGAGCACCAGCAGTCAGCCAGCTCCGCCACCCAAAGCCATCAGCCCCGAACGCCCCAGCCACTCCCGGAGGTCTCCTCCCCAGTCCCCCCGTCCCCAGAGGCTCCACACGGCAATCCGCTGTCGGTTCCCTGGTTCAGCCAGCTGGACTCCAGCACCGACCAAGCGCGGCGCATGTGCTTCTCGAGCAGCTGCGCCATGCTCCTTGCCTTCCTGCGGCCTGGGGCTCTGAGCGGCGCGAATGGCGACGATCAGTATCTGCAGCGGGTGCTTCGCTACGGCGACACCACCGATGCGGCAGCCCAGGTCCAGGCCCTGGCCAGCTACGGCATTGAGGCCAAGTTCACCCAGAAGGCCAGCTTCCGCACGATCGAGGCGCAGATCGCCGCGGGCATACCCATCCCCTGCGGCTACCTGCACCGCGGTCCGGTGGAGAAGCCCACAGGCGGGGGGCACTGGCTGCTCGTGGTCGGCCACACCCCCACCCACCTGATCGTCCACGACCCCTGTGGGGAGGCGGATCTGGTGAGCGGCGCCACCATTGGCGGGACTGCCCGCTTCTGCCATTACAGCCGCCGCAACTTCGGCCGGCGCTGGATGGTGGAGGGAGAGGGCAGCGGTTGGGCGGTGTTGGCGGTGGGTTAAGCCCTACCGGCACGGATGGCTCAGAACCGGATGTCGTCTCCAGGCAGGCGACACCGAAAACTGAGCCACCCCACGTTCAGTCCATCGGCTGCAAGCCTCGACTGCCCTCCAGAAGCCTGTCTCGCAGTCGTTCGCTCAGGGCCTCGATCGTCGGGAGGCCTGCCTCCCCCTCGCGCACCAGAAGCCACAGCGACTCCTCCAATGGCTCCGGCGGCGGCACCGCCTTCAGGCCCGCTTCTCGCCAGGGGGGCTCCTCCAGCAACGAGAGATGGGCGGGCAGTAGGTGCGGTCCCTGGAGCAGAGCCTGCAGCCAGCTCTCGTAGTCGTCCGCGCTGCAGTCCCGCAGAGGCAGCAGGTCCAGGCGTTGAAGTTCACGCCAGAGCTGGGGCTGGTGGTCGGCGGGGGGCAGCAGCAACTGCCAGGGCCTGGGGGACTGGTCTCGGGTGCATGGCCCCGTCGGTGCATGAATCAGGACCAACGGCCGGGAGCCAAGCGGCAGCAGCGCGACGGCATCCCCGCCACTGCCTCTGTCGAAACAGGGCCCAGATCCAGAGCGATGACCTCCTGTGATTTCGGCATCGGCCCCAACTTCATCGGTGGCCATGCCGGCCGTGCTGACCAGCGCGGCATCGATCGCCCCCTCCCTGAGCAGCTCCCCCCACCGGCTGAGCGAATGCCAGGCCATCAGTCCTGGCGGCTCTGGGACCAGCAGGTGGCAGTGGAGCGGATCGCAGCCGATGCGCACTGAGCCATCCGGTTCTGCAGTGATTGCAGGAAGATGACCATGAACGGTCGCCATTGATACGTTGTCGATAACAGAAGCCAGCCCGGCGGACTGGGCGCTCTGTTCTCAGCGTGCAGCTTGCAGATTGGCCGTAGTTCAACCAAACAGACCGTGACTAGAACGGTGTTCATGGTTACAAGCTGTGGCGATCCTTGCTGGGTTCGTCGCCACAGATGAAGATAGCCATTCCCCAAGAGACCACATTGCTTCACCGTGACACCGACGATCCATTCATCCGCTCCGGACTTCATCCAGGCGCCTTCTGGAGTTGACATCAAACCGCCGCGCTTTCACTTGATGATCGGCGCAGCCGCCAGTGGCAAAAGCACCGCCGCGCGCCTGCTCGCCTGCGCGTTGCAGAGACCTGATCAACCGCCTGTCCGCTACATCTCCAGCAGCGCCATTCGTCATGACCTCTATGGGGTCGCTGGCGGGCTTGGCAGCTGGAACGAAGTGGAAGCCGTGATCCACCAAGAACTCTGCGAAGCCATCGCCGCCGGCGAGACGGCGATTGTGGAGGCCTCCTATTCCAAACGTGCCTTCCGCCTCGCCATCACCCAGGCGATGGAGCTGCCGCAGCCCGTGCAGTGGATCGGCTGGTGGCTCGACACGCCCCAGCACCTCTGCCTGCAATGGAACCAGCAGCGCGACAACCCGGTTCCTGATGCCGTGATCCGCAGGCAATGCGCCCAGTTGCTGCAATCCGCCCCGACTCCGCATCGCAAGGAGGGCTTCTCGCAGGTGGTGCGACTGCAGACCGCGCAGGAGCGTCCGCTGGCCGTGATGATCCAGGCCGCCCTGGCGGGAATGGAGGCCACGATTCAGCGCGGCGCCAACCGTGATGCCGCCCATGAGCTGCACGGTTATTCACGCCTGCTCGACCAGGAACGGCTGCTCTATCTCGTGCGGCTGCTCTGTCAACACCCCAAACTGACGGTGACGGGATGCCCGCCCGATCCGGAGCTCGATCTGCTGCTCTCGCCCCTGCCGGCTGGTGGCTTGGCGGAAAAGGCGGCGGCGATCCTGGCCCGGCTCCACGGCGCCTGTTATGGCGATGCCGCCGCGATCAGCCGTGATCTGGAGTGGCTGGACAGCCAGGGCTTCACGGCCCAGGGCGAGGAAATCGGGGGAGGAACAGGTGTACTCTCCCCCATCGAACCGCCGCCTTGGCCTGTTGGCAAGTCCCGGCCCAGTGGAGGCCTGTCGCGGCTGGCGGATCGCGAGGCCTTCTGCCAGACCTTCACCGTGCTGCGGCATCTGCTGCACCACCCCTATGAACAGGGCGAGAGCGCGCCGATCAATGAGCATCTGGCCGCGGTCCTGACTCGCGAATCAGGCGGGCGCCGCCGCTGGCAGGCCCGGCAGGTCCACACCGCCATCAGCGAGACCCTCACCCCCTATGGCTTCCGGCGGCCCGGCCGCAGCGGCCGGCGCGGTTTTGCCATGGGCACCGCGCTGCTGAGCATCCAGCAGCTGCAGGAGACCTGTGAGCTGCTGCAGCTCCAGGCCGATGGTCTGGGTGACCGCAGCGCAGCGGCCCTGAGCGGCAGCCTGCGAGAGCGGCTCCAGCAGATCGGCGCCGATCCCGATCGCCACCCGCCACGTCGGCGCTGGCTCCAACCCCACCACCTTGATCAGGCCGTTCTCCAGGCCGGCCGGCAGCTGGAGCGAGGTGGAGAGACCGTGATCGAGGCGGCCATCCGCCTGCGCCAGAAGCTGTTCATCGCTCAGCCCAAGTCATTGCGGAAGCCCTCCGGGACGCTGTCGATCTGGCCACTTCAGCTGTTGCTGCACAGCAGCCGCTGGTGGCTGCTGCATGAGCACGCGGCCTACGGCTCCCAGGAAGGTCTGCTGGCCTGCACCCCCCTCGAAGGGCTTCATGTGTTCCAGGCAGAGCAGCACTCCAGTCGCGACCTGGCTGCCCATCGAGCGGCCCTGGAGCGCGCTGAGATGCTGCTGCAGTTGTGTGGCGGCGTATGGCTGGGAGCGGATCTGGCCCAGCAGCAGGCTCTGCTGCGAGCCAGTGCGGAGTCACGACGCCCCTTGCTGACGACCCTCCGGCTGCGCTGCGCCCCGGACGCCATGGCGGCAGTGAAGCGTGATCTTGAACGCTTCCACCCAAGCGCCATTCGGTCGTCGGCGCCGCTGCCGGGCGATAGCTGGGGGGGCAGCCCGCAACGTCGTTATGGACTGCAGGCCGATGACGATCCGCTGCATCCCTACCCGGTGGAGATCGACCTGCCGGCCTGGGTGCTGGAGGGCGACCCCGAACTGCGGCGCTGGTTGCTTGCCCATGGAGCCGGCATCCGCATCGAAGCACCCACGGCGCTGGTGGAAGAGCACCGGCAAACACTGGCCCAGGCGTTGAGCCTCTATGCCCCTGAAGAACAGGCGGGGTCCTGCGGGCCGACATCGCCAGCACCACCCCCAGATCCAGCACCGAGAACATCACCAGCCGTACTGCGATCTGGGGACTGCCACAGCGGGCAGACATCCAAACGACGACGACCGTCTATCCGCTGACACGAAGCGGCTCCTGAGCGATAGGGATCTGCCGGTGGATCGCCTCGGCGTGGCCTGCCCTGCCCCCCATTTGGCCTGCCTCCCTGGGGCCTTGCGCCGGCCCTCTCCAGTCTGAGGCCCTCCTGACGTCGGGCCTCCACTGGGATCGGTCCCGTCGCTGCGCCCCCGGCGCACTTCGCCATGGCCAGTTCCGCCCTGTCGCCCTTCTGCCGGCCTGAGGAGGATCCGTTTCTGCTGCTCGAGTCCAGCCTGCGCTGCATCGAGCGCATCCTGCTGTTCTCCGAGGGCCAGCCGCTCCGCCGCACCTGGATTGAGCATCCCTATGGGGAGGAGGAGATCACCCTGCTTGAGGAGGAGGTGCTGCCTGCGTTGCAGCACTGCCTGCAGCGGGTGAATGAGATCGATGCCGCCCTGCAGGAGGAGCAGGATGCGCGCATCGCCATCGCCCAGCTGCAGGAGATCCAGGAGGCCGAGCGGCTGCTCGCTCAGGCCGAGGCTGATCAGCCTGTGGTGCTGAGCCGCTGAGGCTCGGGGGCCTTTGTGCCCCGGGCTGGCCGGGAGCCCTGATCCCGGCTTTTCTCCCGCCCCATGGCGGCGGACTGGGCGAGGCACGCGGCTGGGCGGAACCCTGCTGTGATCGCGATCGGGAAGGTGGGTGCCCCCACCAGGACCGGCGGCGATCAGCACGATCCGAGCTCAGCGTGGGTTGGTGCCGTCGTGACGGTTCGGCTGGCCGGTTCGGCAAACGCCGCCTGGGCCTGCCCCGGCGCGGGCCGGCCGGCAAGGGCTGACGTGAATCCCTCGCAGGCTCGGGCCCCTTGCCGGCCGTCTCCTTCCCGGTGCGGTTCGGCCCGGTCGTTCGCCTTCCCGGCCATGGCCTTCTCTTCCCCCTCCCGTCCCTGCTGCCCCATCCGCATCGTCTCGGTGCATCTGCTTGATGCCGCCGGCCAGCTGCTGCGGGTGCTGTTCCTCGATCGCGAGGGCCACATCAGCGTCCAGCCGCACTACGTGCCCCGCGCCGAGGCCCTGATCCTGGCCTCGAATCAGCAGATCGTGCTCGGTCCCCAGGCCGCGGTGCGGGTGCTCTGAGGCGCCCTGCCCCTGCGGGTTCGGCCTCACGGGGCTGGCCCGCAGGGGTTTGCGCCTTCGGCAGCGAAGCGACATCGAAAACTGAGCCACTCGACGGCCATCTCGCTGGCCGTGCCTCCGCCTCGCTGGTCCTCGGGTGGCACGGCCGGGACCGCAGGCCGCCCCAGGATCCGCGCCGCGGCAAGGGTCGGGCCTGGCTCGCCGCTTGTCGTGCTGGGCGCTCGCGCGCCTTGGGGGGTGGCGAGCCCTTGACCTGCAGCGCGGTTGGGGGCGGGGTCCTGCGTCCCCTCAGCCGTGGCCCCTGCCGAGTCCCATCGCGCTGCCCTCAGCTTCCCCAGCGGCAATGCCAAAACCGGGCCGATCGCTGTCTCCAGCACCAGCCGGCTCACCTGCCCCTCCTCCTGCTCCCTGGCCGGTGATCAGGGCTGCTATGCCGAGGCCGGCTTCCGCACACGCCTCCACTGGGATCGGCTCAGCGCCGGGCGGCTCGGAAGCACAGCGGCAGCCTTCATCCAGCAGGTGGCGGCCCTGCCTGCCGGCGTCATGTTCCGCCACTGCGTCGCGGGCGATCAGTGGCCTGATCCGGCTGATCCGCTGCGCATCGATCAGGCCCTGCTGCTCAAGCTGGCCCGGGCCACACGGCATCTCCGGGCGGCCTGGTCCTACACCCACTTCCCGATGGGCCCCGCCAATCAGGCCACCCTGCGGCAGGCGTCTGAGCGGGGCCTGGTGGTCAATGCCTCCACCGAGTCCCGCTCCGTCGCCGCGGGGCTGCAGCGCCAGGGCATCCCGGCGGTCTGCGTTCTGCCGCCCGATGCCCCGGCGGTGTTCCGGCATGAGGGCGTGCGGTTCGTGGCCTGCCCGGCCACCAGGCCCGGCAGCCAGGTGCAGTGCAGCTCCTGCGGCGGCCGCTGGGGATTGCCCCTCTGCGCCCAGGCCGGGCGCTCCTTCGTGGTCACCTTCCCGGCCCATGGGGCGCGCGCTGCGGCAGCGGCCAGGCACTGCAGCTGAGGCCCTCGGGCCCAGTCTCATCCATCTGGCTGCTGATCAGACCCCTCTGGGCCAGAGCAGCCCAGTTGCAGGTCGCGTTGGTCCACCACCTGTTTCCCCTCCTCCTCCCCCGTTGCCGCCACCGGAGCCGGAGAGCAGCGGTCCCTGCTGGGGGTGCTGACGGGCGCCCATGGCGCTCATCGGCGGGAAGTGGCGGATGAAATCCGGGGTGGCGGTGACCAGCTGGATTGGCTGTGGAGGAAGGCCGGTGATGAAGTGGAGCTCATTGCATTGCTGGCGTCCCCGCGAGTGGTGTAATTCCCCCGGCACCCCCACCCCTGCGTAGCCGGGGTGGGGCGCGCACCTCAGGCGATCGGCTCCACGGCTGACGTTGCAAGGGGTGGGCAGGCCCGTTTCCCTGGTTCGAGTACC